>JAYWAC010000237.1:0-27978 GCA_043782755.1 Pseudomonadota bacterium
GAGGACAGGGAAATGAGCGAACAAGATAAGTCACTCCAGGCGCGCAGTGTGAAATCCATGCAGCCAGGCACATTGTTGTTACGAAGCCTTACTTTCGGCGTGGCACTGGCCTGCACTGGTTGCGCCACCACACTGGGCTATCTGCCGGCCTATCCGCGCCCGGGTGGCGACGGAAAATACTTGCATCTGCTGCCGATCCGTTCTGCCCAATGGGGGGAGACTCCCACCTACGAGAGTGTCCACAGCTGGGCTTTCGACGTGATGGATGCCTATGGTTCACGGGCGACCCTCAATCGCCATATCGATTCCGCCGGTGCCTCACTGGCGGTGACCAGTGCCGCCGCCATGGTGGGATTGGCGACCTTGGGTTCGGGCACCTCGCCGTGGATCAAGGGCCTGCCTATCGGCACCTCATTCGCTGCCGGCATCATGACTGTCTATGCGAATGAGGCGAAAGCCGAGGTCTATAGCGCGGCCGCGAATTACGTCCAGCGGGCAATCAATAACAGCGATCGACGCTATGCGAGTTTGGCGCTTGGCGCCTGCAGTGCCAAAACGGATGTGGATGCAAGACTTGCTGAATTGAAGGACGACATTGCTGGAACAACGGCCGCGCTCGCTGCCGTGAATGCCCAAATCAATGCACAACTTAAATTGGCAACTACGGATGCCGTGCCGGTGCAGGCACCTCTTGCGGCTGACGTTACGCCTGCACCACCATTGGAATTAAAAAAAGAAGGAGATAAAAGCGGCCAAGCTAAGACTGAGCAGAAGGCCAAGGACAAACAAGCCAAAGACAAGACTAATACCAATATTCAGGATGCGAGCGAGGACAATTCTGCGCCTACAGCGAAAACGATGGCCAATGCCGTCCAGGAGGCAAAGCTACAGCAAGTTAAATTGGCTCAGGATGCCGCCAATCTCTCACGCCAGACAGCCAACCGATACGAGACCCAGCTCGCCGCACTGAACCAACAGAACGCCACGCTAGCTGCCTTGAAAAAGAGGCTTGCAGAAAAAGATGGCCTGATTGCGGCCGCCGGCAACGGCGGCTGTCCGGACACCGGCACGGACATTCCAAGTCCGCCAGCTCCTAAGGGCAATAATCCCGAAACCCAACTCAAGACGTTCGAATCTCTCTGCCTCCGCGACGACATCATGGACGTCAAGGAGCGGGTCGACAAACTGGTTGAGGATCTGACGCCGGCCAACATCAGCGACTCGTTGAAAGGCGTAGGCTCCATCTCCGGCAAGAAGAATGCAGACTGGGTGCCGACCAATGTCATCGACCACGCGCAGCAGGAGCTGGAATTTCTGCAAAGCCCGATAGTCAGCAAGTGTGGGGTGTTCTAAGCCACGATCTTAACGAGCGAGCGGCCATTCCGCGCACGCCTCAGCGTCGCGCAGAATGGCCGACAAGACCACCTAGCAAACTACCAAAGGCCGTACTTCTGCACCTCGGCGCGTCCCACCACCATGTGATGGACTTCGTCTGGCCCATCGGCGAAACGCAGGTGGCGCATATCGGTATACATGTGCGCGAGCGGCGTCCATTGTGAAATGCCGGCGGCGCCGTGCATTTGAATCGCGGCGTCGATGATCGCGCAGACCTTCTCCGGCACCATCGCCTTGACCGCACTCACGTAGACGCGTGCCTCTTTGTTGCCCAGCACATCCATGGCCTTGGCGGCCTGCAATACGGCCAGGCGCATAGCCGTGATCTCGATGCGCGCGCGAGAGATGACTTCAAGATTCTTGCCGAGCTTCACGATGGGCTTGCCGAAAGCTTCACGCGTGCTGGCGCGTTTCACCATCAGCTCCAGCGCCTTCTCGGCTTTGCCGATCGAACGCATGCAGTGATGGATGCGACCCGGCCCCAGACGGATCTGTGAGATCTCGAAACCGCGCCCTTCGCCGAGCAGGATGTTTTCTTTGGGCACACGCACATTGGTCAAGCGGATATGCATATGTCCGCGTGGCGCATGATCGTGACCGAATACCTCCATGCCTTCGAGAATTTCCACGCCGGGCGTGTCGATGGGCACCAGGATCTGCGACTGTTGTTTGCTCGGCGCCGCGTCCGGGCTGGTCTTAACCATGGTGATCATGATCTTGCAGCGCGGGTCGCCCGCGCCCGAGATATAAAACTTCTCACCGTTGATCACCCACTCATCGCCGTCAAGCACGGCGCTGGTCGAAATATTCTTGGCGTCCGATGAGGGTAGGCCCGGCTCGGTCATGGCGTAAGCCGAGCGAATTTCGCCATTGAGCAGCGGCGTCAACCAGCGACGCTTCTGTTCCGGCGTGCCGACTCTTTCCAGTACTTCCATATTGCCGGCATCCGGCGCGCTGCAGTTGAGGCTTTCCGATGCCAACTCGACCTTGCCGAGTTCGGCCGCGATATAGGCGTAATCGAGATTGGAAAGCCCATCACCGATTTCGGAATCAGGCAGAAAGAAATTCCACAAGCCGGACTCCTTGGCGCGGGCCTTCGCGCCGTCGAGCAAGGTCAGCTGGCGCGGATGCCAGCTCCATCTATCGGTCTTTTCCTTGTCGAGCGCAAAGAACTCCTCGGTGATCGGTTCAACGTTCTCCTTGATATGTTTCAGCACCGCATCCATGAGAGGTCGCGCCTTGTCCGACATGGCGAGATTGAATAGGTCACTATCGAGATTAGACACCTTGCATACTCCAGCAGTTGATTGGTCAAAAGTTCAATGGCCAGTGATGCCATCAGCGCGCGTCGGCAGGAAGCCAGACCAAGGGCCTGGCCTCGCCGCCGACCGCTGTTCAATCGCTACGGCTGGTGACTTCGAGCAAGTGGTAACCGAACTGGGTTTTGACCGGCCCGTGCACTACGCCGACCGCCTCATTGAAGACCACGCGATCGAACTCAGGCACCATCATGCCCGGCCCGAAAGAGCCGAGATCGCCACCCTGGGCTTTCGAGGGACAACTCGAATTGGCGCGGGCCACTTCGGCGAAATCGGCACCGTTGGCGATCTGCTGCTTGAGTTCGCTGCACGTGGCTTCAGTGTCGACGAGAATGTGTCTGGCACTGGCTTGCTTCATATCTTTTTCCTTGTAGTAGGGCCGGTCGAATGACCAGCAGGGGCGAAACCTTAGCGCATTCGCGTGGGATCTCGAAGTAGGCTTGGCCTCGCGGCCCGACGCGACACTTAAGTGCGCCAGCGACGATAGGTGAGCGCAAAGAAGACGCTGGCGATCGCAGCGGCAGCTTCGAACACACGATGGAAGGCGACGACGAAAGCATGATCGGCGGCGGCACCGGCTGTCCCGCCAGCGCTTTCGATCGCCTGCAGCATCCACATCCACGCCGACGCGCCCATCACGATGCCGATAGTCCGCGTCACCATGGTCAGACTGCCAGCCACACCGCGCGCCGTCGGTGGCAAGGCGACCACGACGAGATCGGTATAGGCGACCTGGAACAGACCGACGCCGACGCCTTGCACCAGCAGTCCGAAGATCACCAGAGGATAGCGCGCGGTATCGGGCCAGCACGCGATCACGATCAGACCGGCAATGGTCACCATGCCAGCAATGAAAGCGGTTGAGCGTGCGCCACGACGGTACACCGCACGCGACGCGAAGGTCGAGCCGGCCATCGCACCTATCGCCCACACCGCGAGCAGCGCACCGGTGGCGAGCGGTCCACAGGCGGCGATGCGCGACAGGTAATAGGGCACGATCAGGGGCACAGCAAAACAGGCGAACTGCACGATCACGCTAGACAAATTGGCGATGATGAAATTTGTATCGCGCACCACCGCGTGCGGCAGAAAGGGCGTCGCGCTCGCGCGCTGGCGCCGCACGAACATCATCATCAAGAACGCCGCGCCCACGGCGACGGGTACGGCCAACAGGCCCGCTTGTCCCGGACGCAGAAGAGCGGGCAACAGCAGAAACAAGGCGACGCCAGCGGACAGCAACACCGATCCCGCGAGGTCGAATGGCGTGCGCGACTTCATGCTCACGCGGCCAATATCCGCGCCGAGCAGCGACAAGCTGATCAAGGCCAACACCACTATCGGCACGCGAAACCAGTAGACGCCAGGCCAACCGAGGAGCGCCACGCTTGCGCCGCCGATGATAGGAGCGACCACGGCCGCCAACGATGCCATGCCGGCATACGCCGACAGCGCGCGGGTGCGCTGCCCCTCATCGAACAGCGCGATGGCGAGCGCGGGCCCACAGGACAGCGTCAACGCGACCGCCACCCCCTGCAATACCCGTGTTGCCAGTAGCAAGTGATAGTTCGGTGCGAGTGCGCACAGCACATAGGCCACGGCGCTCAAGACCAGACCGAAACGAAACACCCGCAAGTGACCGATGCGATCGCCCAGCGCGCCGAAGGCCAGCATGAGACTGCCGTAGCTGAGCACATACCACACCGCGACCCAGCGGATGTCACTGGTCTGCAAGGCGAAGGCTTTGCTTATTGCAGGGAAAGCAACCGTGACCGAAAAATCGAGAGGCCCTATCGATGCGCCTAGCCCAATCACCGCCAGGCCGACAGCAGGCGTGGGTGGGATACCGAAAATCTTCAAGACGCGACGCACCGATGGCCGGCGGTCGCCTCTCGTGACCTCGGCTGCACGGGCCGCACTTGTTGCCGCGACTTCATTATCAACATCTTCAAAGGAGCACCATCATTATTCAGCGCGGCGCCAAGCACCCGCTGTGCGTGTACCGAGGATCGACCCTATCGAGGGCTGTCGCGCCCGCAGCCACGCCAGCGCAGTCTGGGCAGACGTGGCCTTCTTGGTGGCCGCAATAGCGCTCAGCAGATCGAGGCGTGGCTGCTTGGCTTTCATGGCTTGATCCGTGAAACGCCGGCAGCGACTGCGCACGTCAGTACTGGCGAACGCCGCGCCTGTCTATGCATGGTCTTTTCGGCCAAGGAGTTGGGTGGTCTCACACTGGGCCATACCAAAGCATGCATCGCCCTGCGGACGATTCTGACCAGACGGCGGCGACGCTAGCCTTCCGTGCGGCATCGTACATCGCCAGTATGCCATTGGCCTTATGGTCCACCGAGCACCCGCTGCGTTCCCCAGGATCTAGCCGCCTGTCGAGACGCATGCCATGGATGTCCGGCACAACAGCATCAGACCAGCGACAGCAGATGAAAAGAACGCAATTCTCCGACAGCCGTGGCGGCTGGTATGCATCGTTCGCCAAGGCCGCCTCCCATTTCTGCGGCCGCCCTCGAGTCTTCAGCCTGGCGGTGGGCATTATTGTCTTGTGGATAATCAGCGGCCCGCTATTTTCCTTCAGCGACACCTGGCAACTGGTCATCAATACCGGCACAACCATCATTACTTTCTTGATGGTGTTTTTGATTCAGAACACGCAGAACCGCGACACCCAGGCGATACATGTCAAGCTCGACGAGTTGATCCGCGTGACCAAGGGAGCGCACAACGCCCTGCTCGATCTGGAAGAGCTTGAAGAAGACAGCCTCAACGAATTCAGATCGCGATACCAGGCGCTCGCGGCCTCGGCACGGGCGGGTTTGGACCAAGGGAACAGTGATACCGGCACGCCCGACGCATGACAAAAATTTGGTGGGCGTCTCACGCGCAGAGCGCAGTCCAGGATAGTTGCTGCGCGCATGCTCACTTCATCCACCGCCCTGCCGCGCGATATTGCATTCAAAGCGCTGCCCACGGTGGCAAGCATAGTCATGAGCAGGCCGTAACGGACACTCACAGCTGACGTCTCTTGGCGATTGCAGCCATGGACCTTGCCGCTTGTTGTGCGCTTGGTGTGCGAGCCTGGCGACATCGTCCTCGCATCTCAAGCCAAGGACCCTGGCGGACACCGACGATGCACAATCCTCGACGTCACAGAGCAGCGACGAGATCACGAGCTCAAACTCACTGTGCCGCGTCGCACAGACCGCTGCGCCCGCCGCGCAGATCCTAAGGCGACGGGCTAGGCAGTGTTTCCCGCAACTACATCTGGAGCAGGCTATGAGCACAACGGTCGAAAGCTACGCAAAGGATGCTCCCGCTGCCGGCGCGTGGGATGCACGTTCAAGTACGTCAAGCGCCGTATCGTGGGGTGCGATTTTCGCTGGTGGTACGGCAACCGCTGCGCTGATGCTGATCCTGTTATTACTCGGCACGGGGCTGGGTCTCGGCGCTGTTTCGCCCTGGGCGCATCATGGTGTTGACGCATCGACCTTTGGTGTCACGACGATTCTGTGGTTGGTCTTCACGCAGATCGTGGCCTATGGCATGGGCGGTTATCTGGCGGGACGATTGCGCACCAAGTGGATTGCCGTTCATACGGATGAAGTTTTCTTCCGCGATACCGCGCACGGTTTCCTGGCCTGGGCGGTGGCTTCGCTGGTTTCGGCGGCGTTGTTGACCTCCGTCATTGGCACGCTGGTCGGCCCCCACGGACATCGCGGCGACAAGGTCGGCCTGACAGCCGACAACCAGAACCGCGACCAAAACGATCACGGGCACACGCGCGCGACGGGCCGAGATCAATCACCGTGGCAGGTGTCGCGCTACTTCGTGGATGGACTGTTCCGGCCACAGCTTGACCCACACCGTGCGACTGTCGATGGGCAGAGCCCTGTAGCCGAGATCGGTCCGCCGTCCGCGAATCCGGCGGCGCGTGGCGAAATTGCGCGCGTTTTCGCTCACGACCTCAGCAAAGATACCCTCGCTCCTGAGGATCTCAGCTACCTTGCCCAACGCATTGCGCTGTACGCGGGCATCAGCCCCGATGCTGCACAGAAGCGTGTGCTCGCAAGCTACGCAAATCTGCAGGCCACGCTGCGCGACACTCGAGTGGCAATGGAGAGCCGCGCCGACAAAGCGCGCCGTGCCTCCAGCCACGTCGCGCTGTGGCTGTTCCTTGCGCTGCTGGTTGGCGCATTCGTCGCGAGTCTGGCCGCTACCTATGGCGGCTCACGGCGCGACGCATGACTGCACATTTCCAAGACTGATTAGAGGAATCTCCCATGCGTTCCCTGCTGCTCTACTTTCTCGGCATTCCGATCCCGATCATCATTCTGATCGCTCTGTTCGTACGCTGACGCCAGACGACACCTGGTGAATGCTCCCTATTATTCCGCCGCCGAGCGGATAAACGCCGGCGCTGAGCGTGACAGCGCAGATCTGCCGCAACTGTCTGCGGACGAAGCGCCCGCCGTCGCCCTGCGTCCAGCCGTTGACGCGCGCGGCTCGGCATTGACCATCATCGCGACCGTCGCCCTGTTGTTTGCCTTGCAGTGGGCGCAAGTGTTCTGCATCTCGCTACTGGTCGGAATTTTGCTCGCCTACAGTTTGAATCCGGCAGTCGCATGGCTGGAACGTCTACACGTGCCGCGTCCGCCGGCAGTCAGTATCGTCATGCTGGCAATGCTGTCGTCGCTGGTGCTGGGCAGTTACGCTTTGCGCGGACAGATTGATACTCTCATCGAAGGCCTGCCGGCCTCGGTGTCGCGGCTTTCCGCAAGCATCGCGCTGGCACGACATGGAGACGAGCACAGCACCTTGCAGAGAATGCAGGCCGCGAGCAACGAAATCGAAAAGGCGACTCGTACCGCCCGAGGCAAGCCCGCCGAGTCACAAATCGTCCTCGCACAGCAGCCCCTCCAGATCAGCAGTTTTCTGTGGGCGGGCTCGGTCAGCGCGGCGGGCATGCTGGGACAGGCAACAATGGTCGGCTTTCTGGTGTTCTTTCTGCTGCTGTCCGGCGACACCTTCAAGCGCAAGCTGGTGCGTTTGGCCGGGCCCACTTTCGCAAGAAGGAAAATCACCGTACAGATGCTCGACCAGATCAACGCGTCGATTCAGCACTACATGGTGCTGCTGGTGATCACCAACATCCTCGTGATGGCCTTGAGTTGGCTAGCGTTCGAATGGTTTGGCCTCGAGAACGCCGGGGCCTGGGCGGCGGTGGCAGGCTTGCTGCACATCATTCCCTACCTGGGCACAACATTCACGGCTGGGGCAACCGGCCTCGCGGCATTCCTACAATTCGGCACGTGGTCACAGTCATGTCTGATTGCCGGTAGTTCGCTGGTCATCGCAGTGGTGGTCGGACTATTCGTCACCACCTGGATGACCGGCCGAATTGCCAGAATGAACACTGCGGCCGTGTTCATCGCGCTACTTTTCTTTGGCTGGTTGTGGGGCGTAGGCGGCATGCTGCTCAGTATTCCCTTGATAGTCATCATCAAGGTCGTGTCTGAACATATCGAGCAGCTTTCGGCAGTCGCTGAGTTGTTGGGTGAATAGGCGCGGGCCGAGAGGTATTCGCGCGGCGCCACCATCGTCGCGTCACCCGTGCCAGCAAATTCCCTTGGAACGCTGCCTGCAGTCGGCCCAGTCCGCAGTACCCCACTTCGCCAGCGCATACCCTCGATATCCCGCCTCTACCACCTGCCGCACGAATTCGAAGTAGGTCAAACCACCGCCGGCATAGGGCATGAAGCCGGCCGGTTTGCCGTTAACGTTCTCGCCGTTGTACCAAGACTTGACCTTGGTATAGATGGTCTGCTTCGAGATCCATTCGACGTACTGGGTCCAGGCATTTTCCTCGCGCACCTGCGCTTCGATACTCGCGTAGTTGTTGTTCTGTAAGTGTGTGATGGTGTCAGCCACAAAGTCGACGTTCTGCTCGATGCTCGCCACCATCCTTGTGCAGTAAATCCGTCGATGGCCAACTCGCGCAGATCAACCAAGGTTACGTTGTCGCGATTGAAAGTCTCGTAGTAGTTCGTATCCACGCACAGCCGCTTGGCACCCATCGGGTATTGCGGCATGAGCTTGTCGGCAGCTTTCTCACGGGGAAATTGGGCGCGCAGCGCTAGCACGTCAGAGTGGGCGCAGGGCGGCCTTGTTCTCACTCACACCGGCCCGCGATAGCGCAAGGCCTCCTTCAATAATTCAAAGGCCGGCGACAGCTGGCGCCGGCTGGGGTAGTAGAGATGGTAGCCGGCGAAGGGCGGGCACCAGTCGTCGAGCACGCGTTCCAGCTGGCCATCGGCGATCATGTCGGCGACCTTGTCCTCGACCACGTAGGCCAGCCCGAAGCCGGCGCGCGCGGCGTTCAGAATCATGTTCATTTCGTTGAATGCCAGCTGGCCGTCGACACGCACATTCAATTCGCGACCGTCCTTTTCAAACTCCCACGGCAGAAATCCGCCGAGGGTCGGCAGACGCAGGTTGATGCACGCGTGGTGGGTGAGATCGCGCGGCGTCGCGGGCGCCGCACGGTGCGCCAAATAGGACGGCGCGCCGACCACGGCCATGCGCATGTCCGGTCCGATGCGCACCGCAATCATGTCTTGCGCAACTTGCTCGCCCATGCGCACGCCCGCGTCAAAGCGCGCGGCGACGATGTCGGTAAACGTCGCGTCGAGAGAAATCTCGATCTTGATGTCCGGATAATGTGGCAACCACCGGGCAAGCGCCGGCCACAGCACCGTCTCGGCGGGATGAGGACTGGCCGTGATGCGGATCGTGCCGGCGGGTTTCTCGCGCAGTTCACTCAGCGCCGCGAGCTTATCGTCGATGTCATCGAGTGCGGGGCGCAAGGTCTCGACCAGACGCTCGCCGGCGTCCGTCGGCGTCACACTGCGCGTATTGCGCGTCAAGAGGCGCAATCCCAGACGCGCCTCCAGGCGCCGCACGGTATAGCTGAGCGCTGACTGTGAGGTGCCGAGCTTGGCGGCGGCGCGCGTGAAACTGCGCTCTTCGGCCACCGCCAGGAAAGCCGTCAGGTCACCGAGCTCGCTGCGTTTCATTGATGAACCATGGTTAAGGCGCGTGGGCAGTTTAGCGACTAATGCTCAAGCGTCGCAGCCCGCGCTAAACGAGCCCGGCCGGCGCGCCACTCGAGCGGGTCTCGACGACGGCGGCAAAGCCCCGCACAGTATGCCCCGGTTACTGCAATGGAGGCTCCATGAAGACTATCCCCACCGCGCTCATCGCACCGCTGTTCAATCCAGCGATTTTCGCCGAGCGCGGCAAGGTCGACGAACTGCTCACCGAGGTCCGGCGCGACTACCCGCTGGCGCGCGCCGAAGTGCCCGGTTACGACTCGCACTGGATAGTCAGCCGTCATGCCGATATTCAAGAGGTCTCGCGACAGAACGATCTCTTTCACAACGCCGATCGTTCGGCGACCGTCATTCCGCAGATGGGCGAGGCCCTGGTGCAGCAATTCACCGGCGGCGACTACAACCTGTTCCGTTCGCTGGTGCAGCTCGATGGCGAGGATCACAAACAGCACCGTCGCGTCTTGTTTCAAGCCCTCGGCTCGCAGAGCGTGGCGCGCCTCGCCGAGGGTGTGCGCGCCACGGCCCGCGCGCAATTGCACACCTTGCGCGAGGCGGGTCACGAACTCGACTGGGCGAAGGCCATCTCCGCACCCTATCCGCTTGAGGTTGTGCTCGATATCATCGGCGTGCCGCGTAAGGATCATGCGCGCATGCTCGAACTCACCCAGTGGTTGTTCAGTTGGGCCGACCCGCAACTGTGTCGCCCTGGCACCGACCCCGCCCATCCCGAACAACAGCCACGCACTTGGAAAATCGTGTTCGACGAATTCGATGTCTACTACTCGGATCTGATCGCCGCGCGCCGCCGTGAGCCGCGCGACGATCTCGCGACCCTGCTCGCCCATGCCGAAGTCGAAGGTGCGCCGATGGAGCACAGCCGTGTCATTTCCTACTTCGCGATTCTCGCCACTGCGGGTCATGACTCGACCGCGCATACCACGGCTACGGCAATGTGGACGCTGGCGGAAAACCCGGCGCTTTTTGCCGAGCTGAAATCAGACCCGGCCTTGATCCCGAAATTCGTTGAGGAAGCGATTCGCTGGACGACACCGGTCAAACACTTCGTGCGTCACGCCACCGCCGACTGCATGCTGGCCGGCGAACAGATACGACAAGGCGACCGACTCTATCTGTCCTACCCGTCCGGCAATCGCGATGAAGCGGAATTCGATCAGGCCTTCCGTTTCCGTCTCGACCGCACGCGCAATCGTCATGTCGGTTTCGGTTACGGCGGCCATGTCTGCCTGGGTCAGCATCTCGCCAGGTTGGAAATGTGCACGCTGTGGGAAACGCTGCTGCCCGCTTTGAAGGCCGTTGAAATGAACGGTCCGGGCAGCCTTATCGCTTCGGAGTTCGTCTCGGGCCCGAAGTCAGTGCCGATACGCTTTGCGCTTTCGTGAAGACGCGCCGTGATGGACATCAACCAAGGGGAGAACACCTATGCTCAGCGTGAAAGAACTGGGATACATCGGTATTCAGGCGTCCGATCTCGACGCCTGGCGGCGCTTCGCCGTGGATGTGCTGGGCCTCGCGCTCGGCCACCAGGACACCGACCAGTCGCTCGGCCTGCGTATGGATGATCGCGTCCACCGCTTCATCATCGAAGCCGGCCCGGCCGACGACATGTGCTGTGTCGGATACGATTGCGGCACGGATGAAATCCTCGACGCCATCGTCGCCCAGCTCGGCGCGCATGGTGTCGCGGTCGAAGTCTGCGCGGCGGAGCTTGTACAGCGTCGGCAAGTTCGACGCCTGGTCAGCGCCACCGACCCCGAAGGTAACCGCGTCGAACTCTATGTCGACCTCGCCAAGGCTGATACGCCGTTTGACTCCGCGCTCGTGCCGTCAGGCTTTATCACCGGCAAGGGCGGCGCAGGACACGCCTTCCTGCCGACCGCCAAGCGCCAGGCCATGCTCGATTTCTACGCCCTGCTCGGCTTTCGTCTCTCTGACTACATCGTGCAGGAAGTCGCGCCCGGCATGGTGGTCGATGCCGCTTTCACCCATTGCAACGAACGGCACCACAGCCTCGCCTTTGCCGCACTGCCGTCGTCAAAGAAGCTCCATCACTTCATGATCGAGGCCCGGGACCGCGTCGAGGTCGGCTGCGCCTACGATCGCGTGCAGAATGCCAAGCTGCCACTCGCGTTGACCATCGGCATGCATCCTAACGATTTGATGTTTTCGTTTTATGTGACGACGCCCTCGGGCTTCGCCATCGAATTCGGTGCGGACGGTCGGCAGATCCTCGATGACGCGCACTGGCAGGTCGTGACTTACGATCGTCTGAGTATCTGGGGCCACCGACCAGCGCAGCAGCCCGCTTGAAGCAGCACAAAACGTCCCAGGAGTACCAGCCATGAGCATCACCAAAGAATCCACTAGCCGCACCGTCAAGACCCGCGACTGGAATATTCACTACCACGAAGCGGGCAGCGGCCACCCCGTCATCCTCTTGCATGGCTCGGGCCCCGGCGCCACGGGCTGGAGTAATTTCTCCGGCAACATGGCGGGTCTCGCTGCACACTTCCGCGTGTTGGCCGTCGACATGCCCGGCTGGGGCGCATCCGATCCCTGCCCCATCGAGCGCATGAATCATGTCGACGCCGCCGTGCAATTCATGGACACCCTCGGCATCGAGAAGGCCGCCGTCATCGGCAATTCCATGGGCGGCGTGAATGCGATTCGTCTCGCGGTCGAACATCCCACTCGCGTATCGCACCTCATCACTATGGGCGCAGTCGCCAATCGCAACCCCAAATTGTTCGGCGCCGGCGATGGCCCGACCGAGGGACTCAAGATCCTGGTCGAGGCCTACCGCAATCCCTCAGCCGATGGCATGCGTCGCCTGGTCGAGATCATGTGTTTCGATAAGCGCTTTGCGAACGAGGATCTGTGTCGTGCGCGTGCCGAGGCGGCGAGCGCACAACCGCAACATCTGACCAACTTCCTCAGCGGCCTGCCGCAAGGATCGCCGGTGCCGCAGATGGCGAGTCTGGAACAGATGATGGGCATCAAGGCGCCGTCGCTGTTGATTCACGGCCGCGACGATCGCGTGGTGCACTACGAGCACTCGCTGCTTTTGGTCGCGCACATCCCCAACTCGCGACTGGTATTGATCAACCGCTGCGGTCACTGGGCGATGATCGAACATGCCGAGGAATTCAATCGACTCGTCGTCGACTTCGTGCGCAACAACTGAGAAAGCAGCCAGATACACGAGGCCGCAGGCATTCTGCGTGGAGTCCATGTCGCCGGCGATGCCGCCGGCTATTCGACATTTCACCCGCAGCGATCGTCGACCATGACCCCCGCCCGCCGTCTCAAGAACATCCTCGGCGCATCGGCCGGCAATTTCGTCGAGTGGTTCGACTGGTTCGCCTATGCGTCCTTCGCCCTCTATTTCTCGCGCGCCTTCTTTCCCAGCGGCAATCAGACCGCGCAATTGCTGAACACCGCCTTCGTTTTCGCTGGCGGCTTCATCGCACGACCGGTCGGCGCACTGTTATTCGGCATGTATGCCGACCGCGTGGGACGACGCGCGGCCCTCACGCTGTCGGTCATGATGATGTGCGGTGGCTCGCTGTTGATCGCGTTGACGCCGACCAACTTGGGGGTCGTCTCACCGCTACTGCTGGTGGTGGCGCGCTTGTTACAGGGTCTCGCTGTCGGCGGCGAGTACGGCGCTTCTGCAACCTATGTCGCTGAAATGGCGAGCACGCGGCATCGTGGCTTCTGGTCCGGCTTTCTGTACGTGACCTTGATCGGTGGGCAGCTGGCGGCAATGAGCTTGCAGCTTGGGCTACAGCACATGCTGAGCGAAGATCAACTCTATGCCTGGGGTTGGCGCGTGCCCTTCGTGGTCGGCGCGGCGCTGGCGGTGGTGGTGTTCTGGATCCGTCGCGGCATCGAGGAGACCGCGTCCTTTACCGATGTGAAGATGAACAACCGCGAGCGCGGCCGACCGCTCGCACTGCTGACCGAATATCCGAGGGAAACCGCGATCGTATTGGCGCTGACGGCGGCTGGCGCCATTGGCTTCTACACCTACGCGGTCTACATGCAGAAACTCTTGGTCAATAGCGCCGGCTTCGAAAAATCTGTCGCAGCACAAATCATGACTTGGGTACTCGCGACGCTGCTGTTCTTTCCGCCGCTGGTCGGTTGGATCGCGGATCATGTCGGACGCAAACGCACCCTGCTGGTGGCTTTCGGCGCCAGCGCCTTGTTGGCCGTGCCGGTGCTCAATGCCCTCGCGACCGCCACCGACCCGCTCAAGGTTTATCTGCTCTGTCTGCTGCCGCTGTTCTTCCTGTCGGGATATTACGCGCTCAGCGCCACCGTCAAAGCCGAACTCTATCCCGTCCACGTGCGCGCACTGGGCGTATCGGTGCCCTACGCCGTCGCGCTCGCGATCTTCGGCGGCAATGCCGAAACTGCGGCCCTGTATTTCAAGACCATTGGCATGGAATCGGGCTACTACTGGCTGGCGGCACTGATCTTTGCTATCGGCTTTATCGCAGCCAGCTTCCTGCCCGATGAACGTCGCGACAGTCAGCTTGCTGACGACTGAGGCGGTCAAGGGCACTACGCTACTCCATCGCGCGCCAATGGCTAGGGGCATCCTCAAGCCTACGCGTTTGCGTGCTTGTTTCGAGTTTACGGCATCCGCATAGTACCGCCGTAGCCGCAACGAACTCATCAGACATAAAGGGGACAATCGCAATGAATGCAATGCAGCCAAACTTCAATCTCTATGATCATGCCATCACCTGGCTGCCGTTCGCGGGCATAGAAAATCTCGAACTCACACTGTGTGATATCGATGAGGAAAGACATGTGGTCGATCTGCTGGTGCGCTTCGCGCCCAACAAGACCGTCACCGTGCACAACCATCTGGCGCAGACCAATATGTTCATCATCCAGGGTGAGCTGCGCATGTATGAAGCGGACGGCAGTATCCGCGAGGTGCGTGCCGCCGGACGCTATTTCCGCGGCCGCACCAACGATGCCCATAGCGAAGGCGGTGGTCCCGATGGCGCGGTGGTGCTGTACAGCATGCGCTGCGATGACGCCGACAACGTGCTGGAGATCATGGATAACGAGCAGCGCGTGCTGGCCACCTTGACCATGGACGATATTCGACAGGCCTGGATCGCGCAGCAGGGCTGAAGACACTCAGCGCTGAAGACAGACGCCGAACCCTGCTTCTTGATGACCTCTGCGGCGCCGTCGCTACCCGACGGCGCCGCAGAGCAATCCGACTACCGCTTAGCGGTACTTCTTCAATTCCATCTTGGCCAACTGCTGACGATGGACCTCATCGGGGCCATCGGCGAGACGCAACACGCGTGACATCGCATAGGCCGCCGCCAGACCGAAATCATTGCTGGTGCCGCCGCCGCCATGGGCCTGAATCGCCCAGTCGATGACCTTGCCGGCCATGTTCGGCACCGCCACCTTGATCATCGCGATCTCGGCCTTCGCTACTTTGTTGCCAACGGTATCCATGCGATGGGCCGTGTGCAGCGTGAGCAAGCGTGCCTGTTCGATCATGATGCGCGATTCGGCGATGCGCTCGAGAGTCACGCCGTTTTCCGAAATCGGTTTGCCGAAAGCTACGCGACTCATGGTGCGTTTACACATGAGTTCCAGCGCGCGTTCAGCGCGACCGATCTCACGCATGCAATGATGGATACGACCCGGCCCGAGGCGGCCCTGGGCAATTTCAAAGCCGCGACCTTCGCCGAGCAGAATGTTCGACACCGGCACTCGCACATTGCGGAAGACCACTTCGGAGGCGCGGTCCGGCATGCCGTAGAAACCGAAAACTGGCAGGGAACGCACCACGTCGATGCCAGGGGTGTCCATCGGCACCAGCACCATTGACTGCTGCATGTGGCGATTCGGATTGTCGGGATCGGTCTTGCCCATGAAGATGCAGATCTTGCAGCGCGGATCGGTGGCATTGGTGGTGTACCACTTATGCCCGTTGATCACGTACTCGTCACCGTCACGCACGATGGAAGACTGGATATTGGTAGCGTCACTCGATGCGACATCCGGTTCGGTCATGGCGAAGCAGGAACGGATCTCGCCATCCAACAAGGGCCGCAGCCACTGCTTCTGATGGTCCGGCGTGCCGTAACGCGCCAGCACTTCCATGTTGCCGGTGTCCGGCGCGGAGCAGTTGAAAACTTCCGGCGCTAACAAGGAGCGGCCCATGATCTCGCACAGCGGCGCGTATTCGAGATTGGTCAGACCCGCGCCATGATCCGATTCCGGCAGGAACAGATTCCATAAGCCTTGCTCGCGCGCGATGGGTTTCAGCTCATCGATCAAGGGCAGCACGCCCCACGGCCCGATTTTCTCCGCTTCCGCGACGTGACGTTTTTCGTTCGGATAGATGTACTCCTCCATGAACGCCGTCAGGCGATGCTGCAGTTCCTGGGTTTTGGGCGACGGATCGTAGGACATGAAAAACTTCCTCGCTGGAGAACTGTTATGCGCCTGGGTGATTTGTCTGCAACGACGGTCGTGACGGTTCGTTCCACGCCGTCTACGGAATCGGGATGAAGCTCTGAACACGGCCCGAGGCGAAGGGCCGCAGTATGGCGCAGGGCTGGCGGGGATTGCTAGTTGCCGCAATATCTGGCTTTGACCCATCAAGCCCTGATCCAGATACCAGCCCAACCAATCCGGATTGGATTCGTCACAGAACTCGGCGATCTGGCGTATCACCTGAGCGACCGTAGCGATCTCCCCGGGAAACGCGTGGGCGACGATGGCAGGCGCAAGCTGCGGCGTCGAACGACGCAATTGCCCGGCTGCCGACTAGCATCTATTCTCAGTCCCCGGATATTACGCACGAATGGACGGCGCCATTTTTCCAAGCCTGACAATTTCGAGTTGATGGGTGACAGCGCGATGCGACACGGTCCAATACAAGAAGCACTGATGCCCGCAGTCTACGTGTGCCACATGATGCGCGAGTTCCCCGAGCCGGCGGCCATCCTGCAAGGCAGCAATCTTGCACTCGAGGAAGTCGAACTGCCGGGCCAGTACATCACGGTCGAACAGAATCTGAAGTGCGTTGCCAACGCCATGAAGCTGGCGCCCTCACGGGAGTGGTATCTGCCCTGGGGCCTGCGCATGGCTGAATATATTCATGGGCCACTGACGTCAGCCATGCTCACCGCGCCGACCCTCGGCGACGGCCTCGATGCCTTCCTGCAATATTTCGGACAGCGCATTCCGTATATGGGCATACGCTCACGCCTGGGTGCAGGCCAACTCGAAATAGAACTGACGCCGCTGCTGGACGTCGGTGATTTGTTGCCACTGCTGGTCGAGATCCCCTTGCTCATCCTTCAGCACTACATCGGCACCGTACGCGCGACGCCCATGCGCGACGCGCAGGTGCAACTCGCCTATGGGGCTAGCGCGCCGCAGGCGGAATATCAGCGCTGGTTCGAATGCGAAGTGCGGTTCAAGGCGCGGCGCAATGTGCTGAGTATTCCGGCGACCTGGCGCGGCACCGCCAATCTTGGCTATGACGAAGCCCTGTGGCAGGCGGCATTACAAAAATGCGCCGAACGTGCCGACAACCACAGCACGCCCTGCCTGCTGCACGTCCTGCGCGCGCAACTGCAGCGCCTGTTCAATGAAATCCATGCCGTCGCCGCAGCGCCGACGCTCGAGGAAGTGGCACGCCGCATGAACACCTCGCCGCGCACGCTCATCCGTCGCCTGCGCGCGGCGGGCACCACCTATCAGCTCGAAATCGACAATCTCCGTCGGCAACGCGCCACCGAAATGCTGCGCCGCCTGAGTGTGCCCATGAGCGCGATTGCCGATGCCCTCGGCTTCGCCGACTCGGCCAGCTTCGCCAAGGCCTTCAAACGCTGGACCAGCGTTTCACCGAGCACTTACCGCAAGTCATGTATCCCCCTGGTAAATTCGTGAACTCTCGTCCTCGCCACAAGGTAAAACAAACCCCTTAAGTGTTTCATCAGGCCCACGGCGACGTGACTGGCAGGAAAAAACTTTTCGCTGTCACTTTCGACTCTTTCCCCGGGCCGCTCGCCCAGCCAGTATTCGTCCGCCGCGCCCACGTAAGCTTGCAAGCTCGTGCCGCGCGCGCCTTCCTATCCAGCAGGTCATGTCCATGAACGAAGCCGTTACTCACGAGCAACTCGATATCCTGATTGTCGGCGCGGGATTCTCCGGCCTCTATCAGCTCTATCGCCTGCGGCAACTGGGATTCAAAGTGAAGATCTATGAGGCCGCGCCCGCCTTGGGCGGCGTGTGGTATTGGAACTGCTACCCGGGCGCACGTTGCGATACCTCTGGACCGCTGTACCAGTTCTCCATCGAGGAACTGTGGCAGGACTGGGACTTCGACGAACTCTACCCGTCATGGGACAAGATTCGTGAGTATTTCCAGCACGCCGATCGCAAGCTCGGCTTAAGCGCGGACATACGCTTCAATACGCGTGTCAACGCCGCCCACTTTGACGAAGCACAGTGCCGCTGGAACGTCAGTACCGAGAATGGCCACAGCGCTTCGGCGCAGTTTCTGGTGCTGTGTACAGGCATCGGATCAAAACCGCATAGTCCCGAGCTACCAGGCCTGGAGGATTTCGCCGGTCGCAGCTTTCACACCGCGCAGTGGCCTCAGGCAGGTGTCGACCTCACCGCGCAACGCATCGGCGTGCTCGGCACCGGCGCGACTGGCGTGCAGGTCATACAGGAAGCCGGGCCGGTAGCCGCGCATCTCACCGTCTTTCAGCGCACCCCGAACATGGCCTTGCCGATGCGACAGCGTCGTCTCGACGACGAGGCCAAGCGCGCCTTGAAAGTGAACATGAAGGAAAAATACGCACGTCGCGCCCACACCCGCGCCGGCTACGATTTCGACTATCTCGACTATGCCGGCGAGAGCGCCGCCGGCTATACGCCGCAGCAAGTCCAGCAGATGTACGAGTCTTACTGGGAAGAAGGCGGCTTCGTGCCCTGGCTGGGCAATTTCGCCGAAATCTATACCGACGAACGAGTCAATCTGGTGGCCTATGAATTCTGGCGCGACAAGGTCCGACAGCGGATTGCAGATCCGGCAGTCGCGGCAAAGCTGGCACCAGACGTCCCACCGCACCCCTATGGCGTGAAGCGTATTTCGCTGGAGCAGCGCTATTACGAAGTCTTCAATCAGCCCAATGTGGAACTCGTCGACCTGCGCGCAACGCCGATAGAACGCATCACCCGTGAAGGCGTGCAGACCCGCGACGGGCGCATCCACGCACTGGACATCCTGGTGCTGGCTACCGGCTTCGACATGGTCACCGGCGGACTCACGGCGATGGATATCAAGAACCCGGCCGGGCTCAGCTTGCGCAGCCAGTGGCGAGAAGGCGTGAGTGCATACCTGGGTTCCATGACCCATGGCTTTCCCAATATGTTGTTCGTCTACGGCCCGCTGGCGCCCTCCGGTTTGAGCAACGGTCCCAGTTGCTCCGAACTCCAGGGCGATGAGATCGTGAGCTTGTTGAAATACATGAGAGACCACGATCTGAACCGCATCGAATCGAGCGCGCAAGCCGATGAGGCGTGGCGTAAACGTATCGACGACTTCGCGGCGGGCACCTTATTCGGACGCGCGGAGTCCTGGTATATGGCCACCAATATCCCCGGCAAGGCCGCGCAGATGATCAACTATCCGATAGGCATGCCCGACTATCTGGAGCAGTGGCAGAAGGTCAAGACGGCGGGATATGCGGGGTTTGTGTTCAATTGAGGGCGGCGGTAGTGCCCTTCCCGCGACGTTGACAGTGCCACCGCCCGAGCGCATGTTTCGGCCATGAAATGCCAACACACGCTGCACCATGCCCAAGGTCACCGCGGCTGGAACAATGCCAATCCGCCCATCCTGCGCATCGCGCCCGGCGAGTCGATTGAATTTCAGGCGCTGGATGCTTCGGACGGGCAACTGACGCCGCAGTCGAGCGCGGAGGCATTGAGTCGTCTCGACTTCGATCGCGTCAATCCGGTGGTGGGGCCGGTCTATCTTGATGGTGCCGAACCGGGCGACGCGATCAAGATCACGCTGCTCGATTTCACACCTGCAGGCTGGGGCTGGACCGGCAATATTCCAGGCTTCGGCCTGCTCGCCGATCAATTCCCGGCACCGCATCTGCATCACTGGCACTACGACGCCACGGCACGTACTCCAGCGCTCTATGGCCCGGGTGGTCGCGTGCCCTTGAAGCCGATGTGCGGCACGATAGGCTTGGCACCGGCTGAAGCGGGCCAGCATTCCATCGTGCCGCCGCGCCGTGTCGGCGGCAACATGGACATTCGCGATCTGGCCGCCGGCACCGAGCTCTATCTGCCGGTGGAAGTGACCGGCGGCTTGTTCAGTCTGGGTGACGCCCATGCCGCGCAGGGCGATGGCGAGATCTGCGGCACGGCCATCGAAACGGCCTGCTCCATCGCCGCGCGCTTTGAACTCATCAAGCATGCAGCGCTAAAAACACCGCGCTTCACCACCCCCGGCCCGGTGTCACGTCATCTCGACAGTGCCGGATACGAAGTCACTACCGGCATCGGCCCGGACTTGATGGCCGCAGCGCGCGATGCCCTGAGCAATATGATCGATCTACTCGCTGCCCAGCACGCGATGGCGCCCATCGATGCCTACATGTTGTGCTCGGTATGCGGCGATTTGCGCATCAGCGAAATCGTCGACATGCCGAACTGGGTAGTGTCGTTCTATTTTCCGCGCGTGGTGTTCAGCTAGATTCCCCCCCATTCCCATCGCGCATCCGAGGATTGAATGTCCGACTAAAGTCGGATCCACAGAAATATTTCCTGTCATCATTGTGGGTCAGACTTCAGTCTGACATTCATTGCTAGAGCCTAGCGCCGAAAATTGGTCTTCAATGTGCGATTAAACTCGCACCTGCAGGGCGTGTTCTTCGCGACGATTCAACTCGCGAGTCGCACCTTCACCTGCGCCATGAAATCAATGTGCGCCTCGACCGTCTTTAAACCCATGCCCATGGTGCAGACCGAGAGATGCGTGCCCCCCGCTTCGCGCCATCGTTCCGCCGCTGTCACCGTCTCATCGACACTGCGTGAGACATTGGTGATGAAATCGAGTCCGTAGCCATCGAGGCTACGCCCCGCTTCTTTGAGATGGTGTTTGACGCGTGCGAGATGCGCCAGCGGGTCCTGACCTGCAACGATGAAACCATCGCCGAGCTGGCCGCCACGCCGAAAGGCCGGTTCCTGAAAGCCACCGATCCAAATCGGGATCTGCCGACGCGGGCGCGGCAGGATGTTGCCACGATCAACTTCATCGAATCGACCTTTGAAACTCACCAGATCCTCGGACCAGTAACGACGCAAGAGCGCAATCTGTTCGTCGGCCCGCGCGCCGCGTGAGGCGAAATCCTGGCCCAGGGCCTGGTATTCGACATAGTTCCAGCCGACACCGATGCCGAAACGCAGGCGCTCACCCGACAGCAGATCGAGATCCGCCACCTGCTTGGCGACCAGCGCGGTTTGACGTTGCGGCAGGATGATCACACCGGTAGCAAATTCCAGTTTCTGCGTCATGCCGGCCAGATAGGCGAACATGATCAGGGGATCGTGAAACGGATCCTTGTCGGTATAGGGCCCCCATAATTTCGGTTCGCGATCGTGAGTCGCGCCGACCACGTGGTCGTAGGCCAGCAGATGATCGTAACCAAGCGCCTCGGCGGCCAACGCGAAGCGGCGCACCGCGTCAGGATCGCCACCCAGTTCGATTTGCGGATAGACAACACCGATCTTCATCGTAGGACTCCTGCCTTGGCTGCTATTGAGGGTTGTGCTCAAGAAAGAAGATCAGACAGATCACTCCACGGTGATCGTGATCGGCTTCGACACCACCGGCGGCTGATGCGGCACATGGGCGAAGTCTCCGAGCAACAATTGCAGGGTGTGCTTGCCGGGCGTCAAAGTCAGAGTGGTTTCAGTCTGACCGCCGCCGAAATGACGATGCTGATCATCCTTGGCGATGGGCTTGGTCAGATCGGGCAGCGGCGTGTCGATCAACAAATGATGATGACCGGTGTTGTCGAGTTTGGTGCCGGCCGGTGCCACGCCCCAGGGGTTGTGCAGACCGAACACCACCGTGACCGGATTCTTCACCGTCGCGCCATCAGCCGGCAAGACAATATAGGCGGCCGAATCGTCGGCGCAGGCCGTGCCGACCAGCAGCGTCAGCGCGATACTCATGCTTAGGCGTTTCAACATGACAGTGTCCTCGTCAACGGGTGGGATTTGCATGCTAGCAAACTGTTGCCGGCCCGGCGCTATGCCCACGGCAATACCGTGCGCGAGAACGAAAAGGCTTTAAGGAAGGATGGCTCGTGATACGCCAGCATGAGCCGCGTCGGTACCGCTGGCAAAAGTCGGCGCATTACCGACCGACAAGGAAGTTGCGGGCGACTGCGTGATGGCGACGGGGCTCGCCAACGATGAGGTCGGTGGCGGCTGGCTGACGATGGCCTCGGCGTCACCGCTCACACTCGGCTGTGGCATCACACCACCTGACTGCTGAAGCATGGCCTGCGAGTAAGCAATGCCGCTCAGGATTTCCGGGCGCGCGGGACTGCGTTGTCGCGCGACGACGAAGAGCTGCAATGAGCCGGCGAAATTGCCGGCTTCCTGTTCCACTACCGCGCGCGCAATCCAGGGCTCAGGTCTATCGGCATCAAGCTGACAGGCACGCGCGAGATAGGCGCGCGCGTTGTCCAGATTGAGCTGCATGAGTTCCGCCACACCGGCCCAGTAGAACGGCAACCAGTTGTCGCGATCGATTTCGAGCAGCGGTGCCAAAGTCAGTAATGCCGAGCCGTAATCACCATTGGTGATCTGCAGACGCGCGGTGATCTGTCGCAGGTTCTGATGATCGGGCAGGCGGGCCAGTGCGTTGCGCGCGGCCAGCAGGGCGCCGCGAATGTCGCCGGCCTGTTCGCGTTTCAGTATGCGCGGCACTTCGAGATCGAGATCGCTGGTCGCGGCCAGCTTGCCGTCCCGGCGCATGTGTTGAAAGCGTTCGGCCGCCGCCTTGTGATCGTCGCTGCTGATTTTCTCTTCCGGACCGAGCACCAGTTCACCGCCATCATCGAGCGGAATGCCGGCGACGGCGGAAAACGGCAAGGGCGCGGGACCGCTGTCGACGCTACTCAACGCAGCATCGGACGTCACTTCCGCTGGCGGTGCGCTGCTTGGTTCTAGCGATGGCGGCGCAGCATCAGGCGCGACAGAAAGCGTAGTGGTTGCCGTCGCGTTACTGACAGCCGCGTTCGGCGTTACACCCGCAGCGGGGGGCGCCACTCGCGTGCTCTCCAGTGCGCAGGTCTCGGCTGTCGCTAGTCCAACACACAGTGCCAACAGCGCAAGCTTGCAGCTGGCGTGTCGCATCTCAGTTGCCTCCCTGCGCCAGCGGCGTGCCGTGCGGAAGTGATGGCCCAATCAGCTTGGGCGTCAGGAAGATCACTAACTCCTGCTTGCCATGCTGGTTATAGCGGCCTTTGAACAGGTTACCGGCTATCGGAATATCACCGAGCCCCGGTATCCCGCGCGTGGTGTCGCTAATCGTATCGGAAATCAGACCGCCGATGACGATGGTCTCGCCGCTCTGCGCACGCACCAGCGAGGTCGATTGACGAATGTCGAGATTGGGCGCCGTGCTCTGCACCTGACCACCGGCACCGATCACCTGCGTGACACTCGAGACGCGCGTGATGACCGGATAGACATCGATCATGATCCAACCGTCATTCGAGATCTGCGGGGTCAGACCCAGCACGATACCCTCGGTCACGATCTGTGGAATATCGCTGGACGAAGTGGTGGCGCCGGCCGCCGTCGTATCGGTGACCTGCTCACGACGGAAGAAGGTTCTATCAGTGCCGACCTTGATCATGCCGGCCTGGTTGTTGAGCGTGCGGATGTGGGGCTGCGAGACGACCTTCACATCACCCTGCTGCTTGAGTGCGTCAATCACCGCCGAGAGTCTGATCGCGCCGCTGGTCGCGACATCGAGCAGCCCTAGAGAGAACACATTGGCGGCGGGTGTCACGCCACCAGCCGGCTGTTTGACGATGGTCGACGCGTGGAAGTCCACCTGCTTGCCACTGTGAAACTGCGACATGGCGCGCTGCCAATCGATGCCGAGCGAGAAGTCGTCGTTCAAGGACACTTCGACGATGCGCACTTCGATGTCGACCTGACGCTGCACGGCTTCATTGATGTCGCCGAGATAGCGGCCCACTTCACGCACGCGACGCATCTGGTCGGTGACCATGATAGTGCCGGCAGTGCGATTGACCACCAGGCGCGCATTGGGCGAGAGCATGGCGTGCAACTGCGCTTCGAGTTCATCCCAGAACGGCACGCTGCCCCGCTGGCTGACCGACACACTGCCGCCGCCCTGCTCGCTGCCACTGCCGCCGGTATTGCCCGCACTGGCGCCGCTGCTGCCACTGCCGCCGATACCACCGCTGCCCGAGGCCGAGCTGGTGGTGCTGGAGGACGTCGCCTGTGCTTCGCCCTGGCGCACCACGCGGATGTAATCGACGGTGAAGGTGCGTGTCGCGGTCGAACGCACACGCACCAGACCGCCGTCGCGTTCCCAGTGATAGCCAAGACTGCCGAGCATGGCTTCCATGGCCTGATCAAAAGGCAGATCGTGGAATTCGACATTGATGGCGCCGGTGACGTCCTTATCAACCACGATGTTCAACTTGTAGGCGCGCGCGAACAGCGCCAACACCTGATCGATGGGAAAGTCGCGCGCGAAAAAACTATAGAGCTGTTCGGTGGCCTGGGTCGGCAATTGATCGGTGTCGCTGGCCGGCATCACCAAGCGTGCACTGAGTGGCGGCGGTAAAATCGTCGGGGTCGCAGCCGGTAGTGGCGTGGTGGTGGCTACCGGTGGCGTGACGGGCGGTGTCTGACGTAGCGGCTGTGCGCCACATCCACCGAGCAACAGCGCAGCAACAGTTAAGGAAAGCGTGCGTGGAGAATTCATCCGGTCGTCCCTCTCGAAGATCGAGTCCCTCTACCCGAGAGGGCTATCGGCAGACGCGAAGGCAAGCTTTAATCGAAGCGCGAGAGCCCGGCGCGAGCGGCTCAGCGGGCGGGTAACTTCAGCACCAGCGGCGGCGTCGCTTCGGATCCACCGCCCAATGCCACCGACGCGCTGTCTATGCGCAGCACCGGCCGACCACTGACCTTGTCGCCAACGCGGACGATGCGTCCGTCGATCACGGCGATCTGGGCGGACGGCGTCTTGAGCACGGCTTCAAGCGCGGGCACCGCCTCGGCACTCTCAAGCGCAATGCTTTCGACGGGGGTCGCTTGCACCGGCGTCAGCGCGACTTGCGATGACGCAACCGCGATCGGCGCGAAAGGATCCCGCGTCGGCATGCTGTCCCAGCGCAACCGCGTGGGCGCGACAGCGCGCAAGCGCGACAGGGGTTCAATGGCGATAGTGTCGGACGCGTTCGTCTCTTCATTGCCCACACCCGTCGGTACTTCATGGGCAGTCACGGCGACGGGCTCCGCACTCGCCACGCCACCGGCATAGAGCACACCGCGCATCTGCACCCACCACAGCGCCGCCATGCCGATCACCAGCGCCCCCACCAGCCACCGATTGCGTAGCAGCTTGTTCATGGTCGGCCCTCGACCGCCGTGGTCTGCGCACTGACCAGGGATGGCGGCCCGTCGCTCTCGCCACCTTCGCTCGATTCGGGGCTCTGCGTCGCGTCATGGTCGAAACCGTCGCGGGTACGCATCCAGATGCGATATTCGAAATTCATGCGCGACAGTCCCTTGCCTTCGCCGTCGCCAGAGGCCGCCACCAGTTCGCCGGCCCACGCGCCTTCGCTCAACTGGCGCAGCAAAGCCAGGCCTTCGCCATAGGGCTGGGCATGCACGCCCTCATGGGCCTGCACTGTCAGCAACAACGGCACGGCCAGCAGACCGGGGCGCGATGCCATGTGCTGTTCCTCGTTGACCGTGTAAGTCAGATCGATGCCGCGCGTCGCGCTCGCGGCCTGCAGGTCGTGTAGCCATTTGGCCAGCGTGCCGTAATCGGGAATGAGTTTGTGCTCGGCGACTTCAATCTTGTCTTCGAGGTGCTGGTATTGCAGACGCAGGACCGTCGCCTTCAAATCATCAAGCGCGAGCCGCAAGCTCACTTCGCGTTGAATGGCGCTATTGAATTCGTTGGCGGTCTCAAGTTGTACGAGCATGGCCCAGCAGGTCACGGCAATGGCGCCGCTCAGTAAGGCGCCGAGCAGGGTCTTGGTATAGAGGTTGCGCGCGAACCAATCGGCAGCTTCGCTGACGTGCTGCGCGATGCGTATACGCCGGCTGGCGAGCGGCGCGGCGCGGCCGTCGCGACGTCTGTCGGCGGCAGTCGTCATTGCAGATGCCCGCGCAGCGCGAAACGTATCGGGCCATTGGCGGCCGCGCCACTGCGCAGCTGCTGCAACCAAGTCTGACGCCAACCGGCGTTGACTGCGGCATTCCACGGCGCCTCTTCCAAGGTCACGCTCAGGCGTTCAAGCGTCGGCAGCGTGGTTTCGAGGCGACTATCGGCGAGTCCTTCAAGTCTGAAATCCCACACCTCGTCACTGCGTCGGATACTCGCCTGGGTCAAGGTCAGACTGTCGGGCAGATCGCGCGCCAACTGATGCATGAAACCGGCTGGCACGGCCGGCAGGCCGGGCGTGAGTTCCTGCAGACGCAGACGCTGCGCGCTCAATTGTTCATATTCGGTATTGAGCGTGCCGCCTGCGCTTTCGAGTTCCGGTAAAGCGGCCAAGGCGGCGGCGCCGCGGCCGGCAACGCGAGCATTGAACTGTGCCACCCAGCCGACACTGATGGCGGCCACCACCCACATCACGAGAGTCGCCAGCATCGCCGCGCGCGTCAGCGCACGCTGCGACAGCGCGCGTTGCCGGAAGCGCGGCACCAGGTTGCCGAGCTGCGCGAAATCGAGACCGCCGACCGCCCGTGCCCAGGTGAATTCATTGTCCTCCACCGCCACCTCGCGCAGCGGCAGTTCAAGCGCCGGAGCGATACGCGCGGCGAGTTCACCATCGGCGGCGAACACACAGGTGGCAGCGATGGATTTGCCAATCTTTTGCTTGGCGAACAGCGCGGTGCGATTGATTTCGAGCAGCACGCGCTCGTCGGGTGCGTCGTGTTCGCCGAGCGCCACGGTGCGTGCGAATACCACGCTGGCGTCGGCGCGCAGCACCGACAGCACCGCCCGCTCGCGCAGCACCACCGCCGCGATCACGACGTCCTCGGGCGTGCTACAGGCCGGCAACGAGATCCGTGCCACCAGTTCCGCCAACGGCACGACGGAACGCACCTGCAGGAAATGTTCTTCACAGATGCGAATCATCGCATCGACCATGCGCTTGGGCGCGAGATGCAGCAGCACCGAGCGACCGGTCTGCGCGCGTTCGTCCGCCACCGCGCGATAGGCCCACACGGCGGGCTCATTGAAACTTTTATCGGCCTCGACGCGGCGCGCCACCATCCGTTCCAGATCGGCCGCTGAAGTCGGCGGCGCGTCAAAGGACAGATGACCGCAGTCGTCGTTGGCGAACACCACCGCTATCGGACCGGAGGGCAAGGCCAGCGCGGTATGAGCCGTGCTGACCGCCGTGGCGAAGCCGGCCAGATCATTGACCGCCTCGGCGACATGATAGACGGCAAGCACTTTGCCGCGATGCAGACGTACCGCACGAAACTCGCCATACACCCAGCTTATGGCGCCGACCAGTTTGCTCATGGCGCGCTCCACGACCACACCGGCGTCGCGCCGCCGGAGGAGGCATAGCTCAATTCCCGTGCACCGGTAACCAGCACCGCACGCTCCAGCGCGCCGCTCGGAAACGGCGGCTTGAACACGGACACCTGGCTGCCCTTCAAGAGATAGCGTGTGAGCCCCGCACCTCCGCCGGCACCGACCGCCGGCAAGGACACCGTGCCGCCGGCGTCGATGCGATAGCCCACCGCGCTGGTGAACTGATTGGTGAGCAGCACCGGCAGAAACCAGCTGCCGAGATGAA
>JAYWAC010000238.1:0-4002 GCA_043782755.1 Pseudomonadota bacterium
CGCAGGCTGCGCGCCTTCATGGGCCAGTACATGGAGACCCTGCGCGAAGACTCGGGCTTGAGTCATCTTGAGCACGAGATGATTGCGCTGGTGTCGGCCGCGACCAATGGTTGCGTGTATTGCACTTCCCATCATGGCGCGCTGTTACGTGGCGAGACCCACGACGCCTTGTTTACCGAATACCTGTCGCGCAATTACAAACTTGCGGAACTGTCGGCGCGTCATCGCGCGATGCTGGATTTCGTGGTGCTGGTGTTGCAGGACGCCGAGCATATCGAAGACAAAGATCGCCAAGCGCTGCGTGACGTCGGCTTCGACGACGAAGCGATCTTCAGCATCATTTCCACCGCTGCTTTCTACGCCAGCGCCAATCGCATCGCGCAAGCTACCGGCCTGAAACCGGCGCCACAATATCTTGAGATGTATCGCGACGCGCCGCCGCCCAAGGCGCGTCGCGCGAGCGGCGGCTGAGAGTCGGAAGGGCGGGTAAAAAATACTTTGAAATGGCGTGTAAGGTTTGTACGTCTCGTGCGACTAAGCCTCGAAACCAACACTTTGGCCCACCGGGCCATCACCTTCGAGGATAACGTCATGACCAAAGTACTCATCGCCCTGACCCTGACTTTCGCTGCCCAGGCGAGCTTCGCGCAGGGCTTCTCGCCCTGGCAAGACCGTGCTATCACGCACGAGATGGGCAGCGCCCCTGCCGCCAATCTCGAGCCCACCGGCTTCGCACCGTGGCGTGATCGCGAGACCGTGATGGATCTGCCGAGTGCCGCCAGCTCAAGCATGAGCGATGCTTTCGGCAGCGCCTTCCGTCCCTGGTCATAAGTCCCATCGCGGCCATGCGGCGCGGTGCCGTCATGCGCCAGAGACTCTGGCGCGTGCTATACAGCCGAGCCTCGTCTGGCCATAGTAGATGGCGAAGACGAGGGCCGGCTTTTTCTTGCATGAACGTTACCGCTCCCGAGACCTGGCTGGACCAACATGGCGATGCGCTGTACGGCTATGCGGTAATGCGCGTACGCGAGCCGGCGTTGGCCGAGGATCTGGTGCAGGACACACTGCTCGCGGCGCTATCTGCGCGCGCGCGTTACAAGGGTGAGGCCAGCGAACGCACTTGGCTGATAGGTATTCTCAAGAACAAGCTGCTCGATCACCTGCGTCGTGCGGGACGCGAGCAGACCTATGACCCGACCGTCGAGGACGACGGCCACTTCGAAGCGCAATTCGATCATTCCGGCCATTGGCTGAGTCCGCCGCGTGCGTGGAGCGATCCGGCCTTCGTCGCCGAGAACGCTGAGTTGCGCACGGTGCTGTTCGATTGCATCGGTGGTCTGCCCGAGCGTCAGCGTCAGCTACTGGTATTGCGCGAGCTTGACGGCATGGAGACCGACGAGCTGCTAGTCGTGCTGGCGATATCCACGCCGGGCAATCTGTGGGTGATGTTGTCGCGGGCGCGTGAGCGGGTGCGAGCCTGCGTGGAACTGCGCTGGCAGGGAGGAGAGGCCCATGCTTAATTGTCGACAAGCCACCGAACTGGCACAGGCCGGCCTCGATCGGCGACTCGATGCGTGGTCGCGTTTCAAGCTTGGCCTGCATCGCTTGATTTGCGCGCCCTGTCGCATTTACAAACGCCAACTCGCGCAGCTGCGACGCCTCGCGAGCGCACTGCGCGATACTGCCGACGGATCGCAACGCCTGGATGCCGCCGCACGCGCCCGCATCCGCGCCCGTTTGCGCGGCGATGGTCAGGGATGATGGATGTTGCGTTGAACGAAAGCGCGCAGTCGCGCGTCTCAGCCAGCGCGCGCGATGGTCGCGTAACCCTGCGGCTATAATGTCGCTGATAGCCCCGTCAACCTGAGGATAGCTTAAGTGCATGCCCTGATTTCACGTTCCCGCGCCCTGTCTACCCTCATGCTTTTCTGTGCGCTGCTGGCGGCTTGTGCCCTGCAGCCGCAAGTGTTGCCGATCACGCCGCAGTTAAACGTCAGCACCGCCGCCCATCGTGGTGATGGCCGCAGCATCGCCCTTGATGCCATCGACGGTCGCCCCGACAACGTGGTCGGTTACCGCGATCCCAACGACACCAATTCCGCCATCACCACCGCACCCGAGACCATGCGCGTGATCAAGCGTGAGGTCGAGAAAGCCTATGCCGAACTCGGCTTCCGCGTCGTGCCACAGGGTGAAGAAGCCGACATCACTCTCGAAGTACGCCTGACCGAGCTCGGCTACAAACGCCAGGAGGGCACGGTCGTCAACAACATCCACACCGGCGCGACTATCGAAGCGACCAGCATCATGCACGGCAAGACCGTCACCGGCACCTATCGCGACAGCCAGGGTAAGGAAATGGTCTTGAAGCCCAATCTGGAAGACAACGCGGAATTGATGAACAAGCATTTGTCCGCAGCGCTGGCGCGCATGGTAGCGGATCCGAGGTTGACGACCGAGTAGGACGTTTCGAACGCCAATAAGGATGAACGCATCTCACGCTCATAACCACCGCCACAGCAGCGTCGCTGCCCGTTCCATGACGCGCTGTTGCACCGGACGTTGCCGCCACTGCGCTAACGTCACTTCACTGGCGCCGGCCAGATCACGCAAAAATACCGCAGCGAGTTGCACAGCGAATTCGGCGTCGATGATCAGGGCGGTGACTTCGTTGTTGTCGACCGCGCTGCGGTAGTCCATGTTGACTGAGCCGACCAGTGACATACTGTCACCGACAACGACGGTCTTGGCGTGCACGAAGGCGGTGTCGAATTCAAATATCCGAACATTGCCATCCAGCGATTCGCCATAGTCGATTGAAGTTGTAGCCACAAAGCGGGGTTGCCCAGTCCGCACTCTCAACGTCGCTCTTCTCCCGCGCGCCGCCCCATCTCCCATGACCAGCGCACTTCCTCTTCCTTGAAGAACAAGGCGTCCGCGCTGCCGCGCGACAACGTACCGCGTAGTGCGGTATAGCGTAAGCCGATGTCGTCGATGAGCTTCGCCAGCAGGGCACGCGGTGCGGCTGGCAGGTCGGGATAGTCCACCGACAGCATGTACTGATGCTCGAGCAGAGCGCGGGCCAGGCGTTCGCGCGTGGTCTCATCGACCAGCGCCTCGGCGCGCGCCAGTGTGGCGTGATAGCGTTCGATAGCGATCAACGCCGCTGCTTGATCGGCCTTAGCGACCATGGCCTCGGCTTCGGCCACCTTTTTGCGCATGGTGCTCAAGCATAATGTCAGGCGCGCGACATCATTGTCCGCCAGCAATAGTTCGGCCTGCTCACGCCAGGTATCGAGACGGTAGTTCCATTGATCGGGTGTGCGGCCGGGAGCTGGCAGCCATTCGAGATCGCTGAAGCTGTTCAGCAGGCCATGACCGGCGAAGACTGCGGCCGGCCACAGGGCCAGCCCCAGCAGCAGGCCAGGCCCACGCTTCATGGCGCGGCGCCTTGCGGCGTGACTATCGATTCGATACGGGTTTCCATGCCGTCGTGAAAAGCTTCGACCTTGAGAGCGAAATGGAATACGTGCGCTTGGCCGCCGGGCGCGCATTGCAGGAACAGGTGATAGATGCCGGGTTCGGGGAAGACGTAATGGATGGGGATCTGCGGGCCATGAAACACCAGCTCAGCGGGCATATTCATCATCATGACCATCATATCGGCCATCATCGCTGCGCGACTCGCGGTATCGACTCCCTTGTCGTACATGGCGCGCATCATGCTCGCCATGTGCGGCGTATAGCTGTGGGTGTGACCGAAGTACCGACCATCCTCGCGCCATAGCGCGACATGCATTTCCGAGCCGAGTATCAAGGCGAGATCGGTGACCGGCGCGGCGCCGCGTTGCAGCGTCAAGACCAGCTCGGTTTCGTAACCCGCCACCGGCACGCGCGGCGAGGCCGACAACGCACCCATGTAATCGTCGACCTGTTGCGTGGCACTGAAGTCGGGCACTGGCGGCGCGACGGATGGCGGCGAGCCGATAGTGATGTCGAAAT
>JAYWAC010000239.1:0-10533 GCA_043782755.1 Pseudomonadota bacterium
ACACGGTGGTGGCGGCAATGCCTGGAACGGCATCACCTATGATCCGGCCTATAACCAGGTGTTGGTCGGCACCGGTAACGGCTCGCCGTGGAATCAGAAAATACGCAGCCCCGGTGGTGGCGACAATCTGTTCCTGTGTTCGATCGTCGCGCTTGATGCCGACACCGGCGAATACAAGTGGCACTACCAGACCAATCCCGGCGAGACCTGGGATTACAACTCCAACATGGACATCATCCTGGCCGATCTGAAATACGGTGGACAGACGGTGAAGGCCTTGATCCACGCGCCAAAGAACGGCTTCTTCTATGTCATCAATCGCGCCAACGGCGAGTTGTTGTCGGCCGAGAAATTCGCCAAGGTAACCTGGGCCGAACGCATCGATCTCAAGACCGGCCGACCGGTAGAGATCAAGGGCGCGCGCTACGAGGACGGTGAGGCGACGGTGTGGCCGAGCCCTTTCGGGGCGCACAGCTGGCATGCGATGTCCTTCAATCCTGACACCGGGCTCGCCTATCTGCCGACCATCGAGATGCCGGGCGTGTTCAAGGACAAGGGCATGGATCTCGTGAACTGGAAGTCGCCGCATTTCTACGTGCAGCCTGGCGTGGTGTTTGGCGGTGACGACACGCCGGCCAACTACGCCAAGGATTTCCTGCTGGCCTGGGATCCGATCAAACAGAAGGAAGCCTGGAGGATCCCACTGCCCTCGTCGTGGAATGGCGGCACCATGACCAGCAAAGGTAACTTGGTGTTCGAAGGGCGGGCTGATGGTGAGTTCGATGCCTATAACGCGACCACGGGCGAGAAGCTCTGGCACGTCAACGTCGGCTCCGGTATCTCGTCGCCGCCGGTGACCTATGCCATCGATGGCAAGCAGTATGTCTCCCTGCTGGTCGGCTGGGGTGGCGCGGGCCTGATCTCGGGCTCGCTGGCCGCGCAGAATGGTTGGAAGTACAAGGTCCATCCGCGCCGTCTCATCACCTTCGCGCTCGATGGCAAGCTGGCTATGCCGGCCTCGCCGCCGCCGGCCTTCGCCAAACCGGCCGATGTGCCGGGCTTCAAGGTCGATCCGCAGCTCGCGGCCTATGGCAAGGAAGTCTATTCACGCTCCTGCTTCCTGTGTCATGGCGGCGGCGCGGTGTCGGGAGGACTGGCACCGGACCTGCGTGAGTCGCCGATCCCGCAGTCCAAGGATGCCTTCAAGCAAGTCTTGCTGGAGGGCGTGCGCGTGACTATGGGCATGCCGCGCTTCGCCGAATTTACCGATAAGGAAATCGACGGCCTCATGCACTACATCCGCGATGTCGCCCATGAGGGCGTGGTCGCGAACGCCGCTAAGAAGTAAGTTCTGTGTCGAGGCGGGCCGGCGTCAGCCCGGTCCGCCACTTCCCGCAGCGGGGTCAGGGATGACAAGCAGAGGAAAGCCTTTATGATGGGCGCCGCGCGCGGTCGGCCAGCGGCGTTCGCTGTTCAGTGTGCGAATGAATTTGCACCTACATGCAGGGCTTCATCGCCGCGATCTCTTGTAGGTGCGAATTCATTCGCACATTCGATTGCAACCCGCGTGCCGCGTACTCCGGTTCCAATTCTTCACAGGGTAGTCTTTACGCCATGGCACAGTACGTATTCCAGATGCATCGGGTCGGTAAGATCGTGCCGCCCAAGCGCTACATCCTGCGCGACATCTCTCTGAGTTTCTATCCGGGCGCTAAAATCGGCGTGCTCGGTCTCAACGGCTCCGGCAAATCGACGCTGTTGCGCATCATGGCCGGTGTCGACAAGGAGATTGAAGGCGAGGCCACGCCGCTCAAAGGTTTGAAGATCGGTTACCTGCCGCAGGAGCCGCAGCTCGACGCTAGTAAGAACGTGCGCGGCAACGTCGAGGAAGGTCTCGGCGAGACCATCAAGCTGCTCGAGCGCTTCAACGAAGTCAGCATGAAATTCGCCGAGCCGATGAGCGACGACGAAATGAATGCCTTGCTGGAGGAGCAGGGCGAGTTGCAGAACAACATAGATGCGGCCGGTGGCTGGGAGGTTGAGCGCAAGCTTGAGATCGCCGGCGACGCGCTGCGTCTGCCGGCCTGGGACGCTGATGTCACCAAGCTCTCGGGGGGTGAGCGTCGTCGCGTAGCCTTGTGCCGTCTGCTGTTGTCCGAGCCGGGAATGCTGCTGCTCGACGAGCCGACCAATCATCTCGACGCTGAGTCGGTGGCCTGGTTGGAGCGCTATCTCGAAAGCTATCCCGGCACCGTGGTGGCGGTGACCCACGATCGCTATTTTCTCGACAATGTCGCCGGCTGGATCCTCGAACTCGATCGCGGCCACGGTATTCCCTGGGAAGGCAATTACTCCTCGTGGCTGGAACAGAAAGATGCGCGTCTCAAGCAGGAAGAGCGCGAACAGGCGGCCCACAAAAAGACCATCTCCGCCGAATTGGAATGGGTGCGCAGCAATGCCAAGGGCCGTCAGGCCAAGAGTCGTGCGCGTCTCGCGCGCTTCGAGGAACTGCAGTCCAAGGAATTCCAGTCGCGCAACGAAACCAACGAAATCTATATTCCGCCGGGCCCGCGCCTCGGCGACATCGTTATCGAAGCGATGGATCTGAAGAAGTCCTTTGGCGAGCGCATGTTGTTCGAAGACATGAACTTCAGTCTGCCGCCGGGTGGCATCGTCGGCATCATCGGTGCGAATGGCGCCGGTAAGTCGACCTTGTTCAAGATGATGACCGGCCAGGAACAGCCGGACTCGGGGGCGATGCGCGTCGGCGACACGGTCAAGTTCGCCTATGTCGATCAGAGTCGCGATACGCTCAACGACAAGAACACCGTGTGGCAGGAGATCTCCGGCGGGCAGGACATCCTGCGTATCGAAGACTATGAAGTGCAGTCACGCTCCTACTGCGGGCGATTCAACTTCAAGGGCGGCGATCAGCAGAAGCACATCGGGCAGCTGTCGGGCGGCGAGCGCAATCGCGTGCATCTGGCCAAGACCTTGTTGTCCGGTGGCAACGTGCTGCTGCTCGACGAACCGACCAACGATCTGGATATCGAAACCTTGCGTGCCTTGGAAGAAGCCTTACTCAGCTTCCCCGGTTGCGCGGTGGTGATCTCCCACGATCGCTGGTTCTTGGATCGCGTCGCGACCCACATCATGGCTTTTGAGGGCGATTCCCACGTCGAGTGGTTTCCGGGCAACTATGCTGACTACGAAGCCGACCGTCGCCGTCGCTTCGGTGACGACGCCGACAAGCCGCACCGGATCAAATTCAAGCCGGTCACGCGCTAGGTACGCAATCATTCGCACATTCAATTCGAGGCCGGGGCGCTACGGTTTTTAATGTGCGATTGAAATCGCACCTACAACGCCATGGCGAATTATGCGTCCTTGCCGCCCGGCGTATGCGCTCCCGGCAGCGGTGGCACCGGCTGCGGCGGCGTATCGGCATCTTCCTCGTGCACCTCGATGATGCCCTGGCCGACAAAGCTGTGCTGACGGCTGTAGAGGAAATACACGACTAGGCCGACCACGGCCCACACGACGAACATCATTTGCGTCTCATAGCCAAGCGAGAAGAACAGATACACGCAGCCGATGATGGCGAGCGGGGCGGTGAACTTGATGGCGGGGGTGCGGAAGGGCCGGTGACGATGCGGGTCGGTGCGGCGCAGGACCAGCACCGCTACTGAGACCGCAGCGAACGCGAACAAGGTGCCGCTGTTGGAGACATCTGCCAGTTTACCAACCGGAAAAAAGGCCGCGAATAGCGCGACGAAGATACCGGTCAGGATGGTGATGACATGCGGCGTGTGAAAGCGCGGATGAATCTGTGAGAACAACTGCGGCAACAACCCATCGCGACTCATGACAAAGAAGATGCGGGTCTGGCCGAACATCATCATGAGGATCACCGAGGGCAGGGCGAGACCGGCGGCGAGACCGATCAGATTGCCAACCTGTGGCCAGCCGATAGTGCGCAAGGTCCAAGCTAGCGCTTCTTTCGAACACCCCACGGCGCCGTCACCGATGGCGGCGCACTGCTTCGCAAGCTCTACACTGCCGGGCGACAGCACTTCGCCGCCTGGGCCGAAGACGGGTTGTGCGCCGACACTGCCGATCACGCCGGCCGCCACCAGCAAGTAGAAGACCGTGCAGATGGCCAGCGAACCGATGAGGCCGATGGGCATATTGCGCTGAGGATTCTCGGTCTCTTCGGCGGCGGTCGAGACCGCGTCGAAACCGACATAGGCGAAAAAGATCGAAGCGGCCGCCGCCGAGATGCCGCTGAAGCCGAGCGGCGCGAACGGCGTGAAGTGATCCATGTGGATGGCCGGCACGGCCAAGACGATGAACAGCGCGAGCGCCGTGACCTTGACGCCGACCAGTACCGCGTTCACTGCCGCGCTTTCCTTGGTGCCGATCACCAGCAACCAGGTGACCAGGCCGGCGATGCCCATCGCGGGTAGATTGATGAGGCCTCCATCATAAGGGCCACGCACCAGCACGTCGGGAATGTCGACATGAAAGGCGTGCTCAATGAGACCGACCACATAGCCTGACCAGCCGACCGATACCGCGCCGGCCGCGACCGCGTATTCAAGTATCAAGGCCCAGCCCACCATCCAGGCAATCAGCTCGCCCATGACGGCGTAGCTGTAGGTGTAGGCCGAGCCGGACACCGGCACCATCGCCGCCATCTCGGCATAACACAGCGCCGCCACCGCGCACACTACGCCGGCAATGACGAAGCTCGCCATCATGCCCGGCCCGGCTTTCTGCGCGGCTTCGGCGGTCAACACGAAGATGCCGGTGCCGATCACCGCACCGATGCCGAGCATGGTGAGCTGAAAGGCCCCCAGCGAGCGGTGCAGGGCTTTCTTTTTCGCCGTGGCGAGGATGGCGTCTAGCGATTTCACACGGCCGAAGATCATCTGCGTTTCCTTCTATGGATGGGTGTGGCGGGGTGGTTCAGTGCGCTAGTGATGCAGCATCAAAGCTACATAGCCAAAGTACAGAAGGCCATTCAATGCTATCTGCCAGACTTTGATTTGACGGCTGCGCGCGATGACGAACAGCCATAATCCGGCCAGACCGGTAGCGACGATGCCACCGAGAATCTCACCGTTGGCGACCCATGGCGTAATGGTCAGGCCGAGGGCCGGCAGCAGACTGCCTTGAAAGACCATCGCACCGGTGATGTTGCCAAACGCGAGCGTGTCCTTGCCGCGTCGGATCCAGAACAGGCTGTTGACCTGTTCGGGGAGTTCCGTCGCGATCGGCACCACCAGCAGCGCGAGTAATAGCGGCGACATGCCGAACAGGGTCGAGGCGTGTTCGATGGCATTGACGAAGATTTTCGCGCCGTAGATCAACAGGCCGAGTCCGGCCACGCCTTGCAAGGCGGTGACCACGATATGGGCGGGCAGACCGAGCCGACATAGGAACAGGGCGGCGTGGGCCTCAGTGCCATGGCCGTCCTCGACGAGCTGGGCGGAGGCGCGCAAAGTCAGCAGCACGTAGATGAAATAGATAACGACCAGGATGATCGCGGCAGCGGCACGCCATAGACCGGCGTCGGCTGGCAGGTAAAGCGTGCCACAGGCGATGCCGAAGGCCGCCAGGAAAAAACTCAAGTCGCGATTGAGGCCGCTGCGCTCGGGTCGCAGCGTGCCAGCCAGGCCACGTTTGCCAATCACCGACAAGGCCATCAGCGACAAACTCAAAGTCGACAACATCAGCGGTGCGCCGAGGATCGCACCCGTACCGACCTCCATGTTGACGGCATGATCGGCGCCGCCAGCCATCACCGCCACCAGTGGCACCATGCTCTCCGGCATGGCGGTGCCGATGGCCGCGAAGATCGAACCCGTCACGCCCTCGGAAATGCCGAGGTGTTCACCGAGGTGTTCAAGCGCATTGGTGAAGATTTCAGCGGCGGCCAGGATCAGCAGCAGCTTGAGCAGGATTTCCAACCAGATCGGCATCGTTGCGTCTCGTTCGGGGCAGTCGTTACAAGGCTTGTTATTTTCGTGCTGCGTTGGCCTGCGACGTGACAAGCCGCATCGTGGTTCGGTGGACGATGCCGCCCCGGCCGCTCGCTCCGTTCACCGACGCTGGCGCTGACGATCGCGTGCGACCAAGGCATCTTAGTGAATTCACGCGCATCAGCAAGGCTTGTGCGTCGAATTGCCGACCATCGACCTTCCGTGTAGGCTCCGCGCCTCGTTCAAGCACGACCCATCGCAGGCGCCCATGTTGCACCGTCGCACCCTTGTTCTATGTTGAGCATGCAAGCCTACTTGACGCTGGCGGTCATCGTCGCCATTTTCGGCAGCCTCGCCTTGACTCAGCTCGCCACCGATCTGGTGATGCTGGCCGGGTTGACCGCGTTGCTGGTGAGCGGCGTACTGACGCCACGCGAAGCACTGGCTGGTTTCGCCAATGAAGGCGTGATGACGGTCGGTATTCTGTATGTCGTGGTGGCGGGCCTGCGTGACACCGGTGCGATGTCAGCCCTCGCGCAGGAATGGTTCGGCAAACCGCGCAGCGTGGCCGCCGCGCAATTGCGCATGATGTTGCCCGTGGCGGTCATCTCGGCCTTCATGAATAACACGCCGCTGGTGGCCGCCATGCTGCCAGCGGTCTCGGATTGGGGCCGACGTCTGCAGATCCCGTTGTCACAACTGCTGATGCCTTTGAGCTATGCCGCCATCCTCGGCGGCTTGTGTACGCTGATCGGTACCAGCACCAATGTCATTGTTGCCGGCCTCATGCGCGATGCGGTCGCGCAAGGCACGGTTAGCAGTGGCCTGTCCTTCTTCACCTTGACGCCGGTCGGCGTGGCCTGTGCCATCGCCGGTTTGACCTATATCGTTTTGACCACGCGTTGGCTATTGCCCTTGCGTGGTTCGCCGTTGCGCGATGCCAGTGACCCGCGCGCCTATACGGTTGAGATGCTGGTCACGTCCGACGGCCCGATAGCTGGGAGCAGCATCGAAGAGGCGGGCCTGCGTCATCTGCCCGGCAGCTATCTCGCCGAAGTCGATCGCGATGGCCAGGTGATGGCGGCGGTCGGTGCCAATTTTCGTTTGCAGGCCAATGACCGCCTGGTGTTCGTTGGCGTGGTCGATTCGGTGCTTGATCTGCAGAAGATGCGTGGCCTCGCGCCGGCCACCGATCAACTGTTCAAGCTCGACGGGCCGCGCACCCACCGCATGTTGATCGAGGCCGTGGTCTCGCACCAGTCACCGTTGCTCGGCAAGAGCATTCGCGAGGGACGCTTCCGCACCCAGTACAACGCGGTCGTGATCGGCGTGGCGCGTGGCGGTGAGCGGCTCTATCAGAAGCTCGGCGATGTGGTGCTGGAGACTGGCGATACACTGCTGCTCGAAGCGCGCCCGGCCTTTCTGCAACAGCAACGCAATGCGCGGGATTTCTATCTGGTCAGCGGCATCGAGGATTCGACGCCGCTATCGCGCGAAAAGGCACCGCTCGCGCTCGGCATCCTCATCACGATGGTGGCGGCCGCGACTTTGTTTGAACAGCACCCGTGGTTCATCGCCCATGGCTACAGCATGTTGCATGCTGGCTTGCTGGCATCCTTCGCGATGTTGATCACGGGCTGTTGCAAGGCTGAGTCGGCGCGACGCACCATCGACTGGCCGGTCCTGATCGTGATCGCGGCAACCATCGGCATCGGCACGGCATTGCAGAACACCGGGCTCGCGGCTGCTGCTGCGCATTTGGTGGCGGGCATCAGCGCGTCCTCGCCGTGGCTGGCGCTCGCGACCGTGTATCTCGCTACCATGCTCGCCACCGAACTACTCAGCAACAACACTGCGGCGGTGTTGATGTTCCCGATAGCGATCGCCTCGGCGCAAGCCTTGCACGTCTCCCATCTACCCTTCGTGGTGGCGATGACCATCGCCGCATCCTGCGGCTTCGCTACACCTCTCGGCTATCAGACCCATATGATGGTGTTCGGTCCCGGTGGTTATCGCTTCGCGGATTTTCTGCGCTTCGGCATCCCGCTCAATCTGGTGGTGGCGGCGACCACAGTGCTGATCACGCCCTGGGTGTTTCCTTTTCACGCATAGGAGTCTTTTTATGCATCTCGCCAAGCAGCATCTGGACATTGGCATGTTCACCAAGTCGGTAGAGCAGCACCACGACTTCTGGGAGAACGAAGTTGGCCTGCGTTTCGATAGGGAGTTACCTGTGGGCGAGGGTTGGGTCCAACACCGATTCGACGCCCATAACTCGGTCATCAAGGTCAACGACAACAGGAATCCGATGCGCGATTGGCCGCCCACGGGCTACGTTGGGCTAACGATAGCTCGTGACAACGGGCCGGTATGGGAAGGTATGCATCCAGATGGAGGACGCGTGCGATTGGTACCAAAAGGTAGCGACGGGGTTGTCGGTATCGGTATTACTGTCGCTACGCCGAATCCGGCGCGGATGATGGATTTCTATATTGGCGCGATGGAGTTCGAGCGCGTCAGTGAGAACGTGGCCCGCTGTGGCGATACCCTCTTGTTCGTCGAACGAGGCGTCGGCGGAGTAGAGACAGACGACTTTAAGGCCCTCGGACCCGGATACCGCTACCTGACTATCCAGATTTTCGACGCAGACAAGGAGACTGACGGTATCCTTCGGCGTGGAGGACGTCTGGCCAGTGCTCCGACGGACTATGGGACGATTGCTCGCGTCTCATTCGTCAAAGATCCGGATGGTAACTGGATCGAAGTTTCGGCACGCGCGTCGCTGACGGGTGTGGTGCCAGGCGCGAATAAAGCGTAGTACTCCGACGTCGCCGCAAATTTTTGAATCGCTATTCGAAATAACCTATCTAGGATAGAAGGTGTCTCATCTATCGACGCCACCCATGCAGAGATACTTGAGCTCAAGATAATCATCAATGCCGTATTTCGATCCCTCACGCCCCAGACCGGACTCCTTGACGCCGCCGAAAGGCGCGACCTCGGTTGAAATGAGTCCAGTATTGATGCCGACGATACCGTATTCGATGGCTTCGGCAACGCGCCAGACACGACCGATGTCGCGCGAATAAAAGTAGGCCGCGAGTCCGAACTCTGTGTCGTTAGCCATGCGGATGGCTTGCGCCTCGTCTTCGAAGCGGAACAAGGGCGCGACTGGGCCGAAAGTTTCTTCCCGCGCGACCTTCATGGCCGAGGTCACTTCGGTCAATACCGTTGGCTCAAAAAATGTGCCGCCGAGCGCATGACGTTTGCCGCCCGTTGCGAGCTTGGCACCCTTGGCTAGGGCATCGGCAATATGCTCTTCAACCTTTTCGACGGCCTTGATGTCGATGAGTGGGCCGAGTACCACTCCCGCGTCCATGCCATTGCCGACCTTCATCTCCGCAACTTTACGCGCGAGCTTTTCAGCAAACTGCTCATAGACACTGTTCTGTACCAGCAGTCGATTGGTGCACACGCATGTCTGGCCGGTATTACGGTATTTGGACAGGATGGCGCCTTCGACTGCAGCATCGATGTCGGCATCATCGAACACGATGAACGGTGCATTGCCGCCAAGCTCCATCGAAGTTTTCTTGACCGTACGTGCGCATTGTTCCATTAAAACTTTGCCAATCTCGGTGGAGCCGGTAAAGGTCAATTTACGTATGGCAGGGTTGGCCGTCATCTCGCCGCCAATCGCGGCGGCTGAGCCGGTAACGACATTGAAAATGCCGGGCGGAATGCCGGCGCGCTCACCGAGTTCTGCGATCGCCAGTGCCGAATAGGGGGTGGCGGTGGCCGGCTTCAATACCATCGGACAGCCGGCGGCAAGCGCGGGCCCGCACTTGCGCGTAATCATGGCGTTGGGGAAATTCCAAGGCGTGATCGCCGCACAGACGCCGATGCCTTCCTTAATCACGACGATACGTTTGTCAGCCTGATGCGACGGGATCGTATCGCCGTAGATGCGCTTGGCTTCCTCCGCAAACCACTCGATGAAGGCAGCGCCATACGCTATCTCGCCGCGCGCTTCCCCAAGTGGCTTGCCCTGCTCGGCAGTCAGCAGTCGTGCCAGATCTTCCTGATGGGTGAGCATCAGGTCGAACCATTTGCGGAGCACGGCCGCGCGTTCCTTGGCCGTCTTGGCGCGCCATGCCGGCCACGCACGCTGGGCTGCCGCGATGGCTCGCCGCGTCTCATTCGCGCCCATATTGGGTACGGTGCCAAGGGCCTTGCCGGTAGCGGGATTGTTCACCGCGATGCTGCGTCCGTCGTCTGCATCAAGCCACATCCCGTCGATATAACACTGCTGACGGAACAGGCGAGTGTCGCTAAGTTCGAGGGTGGCACTGTCGCGATGGTTCATGGCGGCTCTCTCGGCACGGTAAAGTATGGATTCTACTGCGCCGAGCGCGCTTACAGTCAGCGCAATTGGATCAGCCGCAATTGCCCTTGGATGAGGTCGGGTACGATTAAGTTGAGGCCGTCGCCGTTGGGCATCGCGCAGAAATCCGCAGGGGTCATCTACCACGGATGTGAAAAAATCGGT
>JAYWAC010000240.1:0-65089 GCA_043782755.1 Pseudomonadota bacterium
GGCCGAATCACCGCCACTTCGCCCTTGGTCTGCGCGCCGTGCAGGGGATCGTCCCAGGCAAAGGGCGTCCACTGTGCGGGGTTGTCGTTGCGGCTGCCGACGATCAATCGGCGCGACTCGGCTATCGATACGATGGCAGACATGATGACTCCCCTAGTGTTTGCGGCGTGTGTGTGAGGTGTACACACCGGCAGAAAACGCGCTTGCTCCCTGAACAGCAGCGTCCCGCGCCTGAGTGTCGGCGCATCGCGGCGTAGCCTCAAGTCTAGACTCCCGGGCAGCGAAGCACTCGGACTCGGTCACGCCTGCCGATCGCGAAATGTCGGGAGGTTGGCCCACCGCTGATTAAATTCCCTGCTACGCGGAATTCATTCCCTGATAGCCCGATTTAATTCCCTGTTCAGTTGGGTAGGGAATTTGGGCGCAAGTGGCCGATTTAGCGACGGTTTTAGGCCGGCTAAATGCGATTTTAGGTGGAGAATCGGTCCAATTCCCTGTTATTTTCCCTGATAGCAGGGAAATTCAGCCAGAGCAGGGTTCGCAGATGCCTCCGTGCTCCGCCACTCTCTAAGCTATTGATATGAAATAGATTTAATCCCCTCGCAGTAGTTCGCCTTTCGCCCGGCACACCGGCAGTTTGCGCGCCGACCGAAGAACATTCCGCGCAGCGGAGGCAAATTCGAAGCAAAATTTCTGGCCAATTCAGGCCGCCGTCTCTCGACGGTCGTACCGCACTGGGGAATTTATCGGTCGCCGCGTCGCGATGACGCGGGCGTGCGCTTCAATAGCTGTCGCTGGTGGGTCCACTCGAGTGGCAAATTTCGCGACTGCTTGATGAGGTGGCTGGCATTCAACTCGGGCGGGTGTCGCCCCTCCATGAGCGCCTGGGTGATGTCGGGAGCCAGCCATGCCAGTCGCAAGACGGCGGTGAAGGTTGACTCGCTGATCTCGGCTTGCGCGGCGAGTGCCTTCATCGACATATCGACGTCGGTGTTCATGACCCGCTCAAGATAGGCATGCGCCTTCTTGAGTAGCTTGATGAGGGTTGCATCCGGTTGCGGCTCGTCACGACGTCCATCGCCGAGCACGAGCTTCAGTCCCCCTCGCACATGACATAGGCGAACTGGCGTGGTGACGGTGTCTGTGTCCTGCGGGTTGTGTGCGTTGTCGTGACGCTGTTGGAGCACGTCACGCAACGGCTGTTGCTCTGCGATGGCACGCACGACCTGCAAGTCGAAATGCAGCGTGAGCTGGTCGTGAGTGACGACGACGCGGATGAGTAACGCCAGGACGAGCGCCCGTCGATGGGCTGCAGGGAGGTCAGACCATTGTGTGGCGAGCGTGTCTAACGTCTCCATTCGTGCTTTGAGTGTGGTGACTGAAGGCTGATCGGCCATGAGATGCTCGCCCAAGGTCTTTCTATCTCGAAGCTGACGACACAGTTGTCGTGTGACTTCACGTTCGAGTTCGAGTTCGAGCGCGGGCAGGCGGAGGCTCTCCGTGCGTGCGGACTTGCTGGCGATGGTGAGCGGGCGGGAGATGTAGTGGCGATAGCGCTTGTTGTCTTTGACGGCATGGGTCGGTGTGAGTCTGTCACCATTGGCGTCGAAGGCGAGTCCGGTGAGGAGACCCGCATGCGCCGCCTTCGGTCGCACCGCACTGTCAACACGGCTTTGCATCAAACGAGATTGCACCGCTTGCCAGAGGTCGTCATCGATAATGGCGGGATGTTGACCGGGGTAGATCTGGTCTTTGTGCGCAATCTGTCCGCGGTAGAGGGGATTGCTCAACAACCGATAGAGCGCGCCGCGCTGCATCGGCGTCCCGCCCTGGCCCGGTCTGAGTTTGCTGACAATGCCGCGTGCCTCCAAATCGGACTTCAAGTCAGCGACGCTGCCGAGTTCGAGGTAGCGTTGATAGATGAAGCCCACGGTCACGGCCTCGGGCGCGTTCACGACCAAGACGCGGTCGCGGCAGTCATAGCCCGTTGGTGGCAGGCTACCCATCCACAGTCCCTTGCGCTTCGAGGCCGCAATCTTGTCGCGAATTTGCTCGGCAGTGACTTCGCGCTCGAACTGCGCGAAGGACAACAGCACGTTCAAGATCAAGCGTCCCATCGAGGTGGTGGTATTGAATTGCTGGGTGATGGAGACGAAGGAGACTTGATGCCCATCGAAGACTTCGACCAGCTTGGCGAAGTCAGCCAGAGAGCGGGTCAAGCGATCGACTTTGTAAAGGTGCTCATCCGCCCTTTTTGGTTCGAATTGACGATGCGCAATTCGAACGAGCACGACGGCTGATCAAACGCGAAACGGGCCGCAGTGAACCGGCATTCATCAGTCAGCTGGTATTGCTGGAGCCCGAGTGGGTCCTGCGCAGTCGTTACGGCGTGGCCAAGGCTGCAATTATTGCCGCGCTTTCAAGTTTACTGGAAGCACCCGAGCTGGACATCGAGGATGAGCCGTCGGTAGAGGAGTCGGTATTTGTCTGGAAGGACTGTTCTGCGGAATTTGCCGATTGCTTGATCAATGCTCATCACCGCGCGCTCCGCTGCCGGGTGACAGCGACGTTTGACTCGAAGGCGGTGAAGCTTTTGGGATTCGTCGCTGGCTAGCGTCCATGCCATGCTGCGCTGAAGCGGGCGGCCGGAGTCGAGCCCGCTCGGTGTCACAACCTGCGGTTTCAGTTTCCCGGAAAGCTGATGGTCGAGCCCCGTGGGTTGACTATCGCGGTGACGTCACATCGAAAGCTGGTCCATCACGCGGCTGCCCAGTGGCCGCATGCACTAATCGGACTGCTGGACGCGTGTTGGGTATGCAGCTTGCTCAGAACCTGTTCGATAGGCTCTGGTCTATGGACCAGGTAGCCCTGCGCGAAATCAACGCCCAGCTCTTCTATCTTTGCGAGTATTTGGGCGTTTTCCACGAACTCGGCGATGGTCTCAATGCCAATGACGCGCGCCACCTCGATGAAACAACGCACCGCGACCAGGTCGAGTGGATTGTCAAGAATGTTTCGGATGAACTGGCCATCGATTTTCAGGTAATCCACCGGCAGCGATTTCAGATAGCCAAAAGATGATGCTCCGGCACCGAAGTCGTCGAGCGCGATTCGAATACCGAGCGCGCGCATCTCGCGGATGAAGTGCCGCGCCGCGTCGATGTGGGTGATCACGGCGGTCTCAGTGATCTCGAAACACAGTTTGCGCACATCGAACCGCGCAGTAGGCAGCAGCCCGGCAACAAAGCGCAGAAATTCCGGGTCGCCTATCGATTGGCCGGAAAGATTGACGGCGATGGTATCCAGCGCGTCAAGTCGCGCACCCTGTCCATTCATAAATTCGAACACGTGACAGAACACCCAACGATCGAGTCGCGAGGCGAGATGGTAACGCTCGGCCGCCGGCAGGAACGCGCCGGGTGGGATGATGGCGTCCCCGGTGCCGCGCATTCGCAGCAGAATCTCGCAGTGGCCCTTTGAGGATGTGGCGTTGGTGGACGCGATGCGCTGTCCGTAAAGGACGAAGCGGTCATCGTCGATCGCCTGCTCGATGCGGTTCGCCCAGCGCATCTCCCCTTTGCGCACCGCCATAGACTGGTCGGTATCGCGCCAGGTGTGCACGCGATTGCGGCCGGAGTCCTTGGCCGCGAAGCACGCGCTGTCCGCAGCCTGCAATACAGCCGCTTCGCTGCTCGACGCATCGGAGATCGGCACCAGTCCTATGCTGGCGCCGATGCGATAGCGCTTGACGTCATGGTCGAAACGGAACTCGTTCATTTCATCGCAGATCTGCTGCGCGACGCGCTCGGCCTGTTCGACACTGCAGTGCTCTAGTATCACACCGAATTCGTCTCCGCCTAAACGCGCGAGCGTATCTCGCTTGCGCACACACTGGCTGAGCAGTTCAGACACTTGCTTCAATAGTTGATCGCCAATTCTGTGGCCACACGAGTCGTTGACAATCTTGAATTGGTCGAGATCGATGTACATCAGCGCATTAATCGAGGCTGCGCTCTGCGCATGATCGAACACGCGCTTTAGACGGTGTTCGAACTCGGCGCGGTTAATGAGCCCGGTCAGGGAGTCGTGCGTGGCACGATGTTGCATGGCCTGATTCAACCGGCGCTGGTCGGACACGTCGTGAAACACCAGTACCGCACCGAGAACGAGACCGTCACGGCCACGGATCGGTGAGGCGGAATCCTGGATGCCGTATTCCACCTTGTCGCGGGCGATAAGCATGGTACGGTCGGCAAGCTCGACGGTGCGGCCTTGGGTGAGGCACGCGTACACCGGATTCTCCACTGTCGCGCGCGATTCTTCGTGGACGATTTCGAACACCTCGCGGATTGGCCGACCGCTGGCATCCGTTCGAGCCCAGCCGGTCAGCTTCTCGGCGACTGGATTCATCCACGTTACGGCGCACTCGACATCAGTAGTGATGACAGCGTCCCCGATCGACTCTAGCGTTACCTGCAACAGTTCGCGGCTTTCGAGCAACTCTTGTTCCGCCGCATACCGCCGCGTGATGTCCTGTAGTGCGCCGACCAGCCGCGCAGGCAGGCCGTTTTCGAATTCCACCTCGCCCGATACACGGGTCCAGATACTGCGGCCGCCCGCAGTCACCATCTCGGCCTCAAGATCCCACGGGGTACCGTCGGCTTGTGCGGCCTCCAGAGCGGCAGCTATGGCCTCGCGGCTGCTGGGTGCGTAAGCACGCAAAGCCTCGACCACGGTCATGTGGGTGCCGGGCGGCAGGTCGAGCACCCGACAGGTTGCTTCGGACCAGTCAAGTCTGCCGCTCGCAAGGTTGATGCTCCAGCCACCGACGTGTGCGATCTTGCCCGTGCGTTCGAGCGCACAATGGCTTTCTCGCAGCGCCTCGGCGTTCGCTACCCGGGACGAGATGTCGGTATGCGTCCCCATCATCTTCAACGGCTGGCCGGCCGCGTCGCGCAAGGCGACGCGACCGCGATCGTGTAACCACACCCAATGGCCTTCTTTGTGGCGCATCCGGATCTCGCAGTCGTAATAGTCGATCTCGCCACGAAAATGGCGCTCAATGAGTGCAGAGGCGCGCTCCAGATCGTTCGGGTGAGTGACGCGTTTCCAGGTTGTGATAGTGGTCGGCGCCAGCTCTTCGAGGGTATAGCCGATGAGTTCCGCCCAACGCTCGTTGACAACAAGCTCGTCCGTTTGGACGTCCCATTCCCAGGTTCCGACGTTGGTGCCTTCGAGGATGCTGTGCAAACGGTTGCGCTGCTCCATTAGCCGCTGCGTCATACGCAGCGGCTCGGTGATGTCGCTCACCGATCCCACGTAGCCGGACATTCGGCCCTTGTTGTCGATCACCGGTTGCGCCCGTACATGCACCTGCCGTGCGTCCTCTGCGGAACGCAGAATGCGGAATTGCATGTCGAATTCGCCGTGGTCGCGAGCGCAGTCCTGCCAGCGCGCCGCGACTGCGGCGCGGTCTAGTGGATGAAGCGTCGCAGTCCAGCCATCGCCCGCGGCCTGGACGCCGGAGAGTCCGTAGATCGCCTGCCACGCCGGATTTGTGTATATACAGCGACCGTCCGCATCAGTGCGGAAGATGCCGAGCGGTGAACATTCACTCAAGGTTCGAAACTCCGCTTCGCTGGCGGCCAGCAAGGACAGTGCGCGTTGACCTTCTATCGCGCTGGCGGCAGCTTGGGCAAGGGCCTGGAGCGCCTCGCGCTGCATGGCGTTCAAATGCCGCGGCTGCTTGTCGATGACGCACAGAGTACCAATACGATGGCCGTCCTCAAGGCGGATCGGCGCGCCGGCGTAGAATCGGATGTTTGGCGAGCCGCACACCAAAGGGTTGGAGGCGAAGCGTGGGTCGAGTGTTGCGTCCGGGATCTCGAACAGTTCATCGGACTCGATGGCGTGCGAACAGAACGCGACGTCACGTTCTGTTTCGGTCACACCCGGCAGACCGATGTTGGCCTTGAACCATTGACGATGTTCATCGATGAGGCTCACCAGCGCGACAGGCGCGCCGCAGATTGCCGACGCGGAGCTGACCAGCGCGTCGAACACGGGATCGGCGTGAGAATCGAGGATGTCCAGACCGCGCAGGCGCGCCAGTCGTGTCTGCTCGTTTTGACTCGCACCTGCTGGGGGGAACATCGGAAACTCCAGATTATTGCTAAGGGGCCAAATCCAAAACAGGCAGACATTTGGGGGTATCGGCCGGCCGGCACGGGTACTTGAAGCTACAACCCGACGTCACGGTAATGGCCGGCGGCGACCTGATCGCGTGGCAAAGCGCTGCGTGAGGGGTGCAGCGTTTGGCGCTGTCTCGCTCCTTCCTCTTTGCTACGTCGCGGGAGAGGAGAACAGACCTGTTCCACGCGTCACCTCTCGCACTGCTCAATGGCGTGGCGCCGCCTCCCCACGATCGAGTTCTGCAGTGAAATCATCAAGCGCGCGGTGCAGGGCAACACTGGTGAATTCGATGTCGGGGTATAGGCAGCAAAAGCAGTATCAAATTCGCAATCGAGTTGCGTGCCGATGGTTCGACGACCACCATTTCCACCACCCAAGCTACAATCGCCCGCACCGTCGCGGCTAAGCAAGGATTGGGCGTAGGACCGGCACAGTCCTTGGGTGAAACCCTCAATCGTGCCTGGCATCCGCCGCCGCGCAGGTCTATTGGTTCGAGTCGAGTTGCCCGCGCGTCATGGAATAAGGTTCTGTCAGGCATGAATGCCATCTCCGCCTCGCGGTGTCCCGCTATCACGGGTCGTCTGTGTTTCATCGATGGCTTGCGCGCGCTAGCCGCGCAGCTCATCGTCTGGCATCACCTCGCGTTCTATGGGCCTTTGTCCGACGTCGCCCATCCTCTCACCCCGTTTATTCTGGATTTGCTGCACGACCATGGGCGCATGGCGGTGCAGATCTTTCAGGTTATCGGCGGCTTCGTGACCGCCCAGCATCTCGATGGCCTGCAGCGCTTGGATCTGCGCGGTTTCTTTGACGAAATCTGGCGGCGCTATCGACGCACGGGCGGCCCCTATCTGGTCACCCTGGTGCTGGCGGTCGCGGCCAACGCGTTGGCCGATCACTGGATGGACCACCGTTCGATCTCGGCCGCACCAAGCGTCGCTCAACTGATCGCGCATGCCTTCTATCTGCAAGACGTACTCGGCTACCAAGCCTTGAGCGCCGGCATTTGGTATCTGGCGGTCGATTTCCAGTTATTCGTGTTGGTGCTGGCAGTAGCGGGATTAGTGCGCTGGCTGGCACCACGCCTGTGTAACAGTGCGGAGGTGGTGACTACTCTCACCCAGATCGTGTTCGCCAGTCTCGCCGTTGCCTCGTTGCTCTGGTTCAATCGCGATACCACTTACGATCATTGGGCGGTGTATTTCTTCGGCAGCTATTTTCTCGGCATGTTGTTGCGCTGGGCGCTCGGCGGCGCGATCGCGTTGTGGAGTTTGTGGGCTTATTTCGCGGTCGTGGTGGCGGCCCTCACCATCGATTGGCGGCCACGCTTGCTGGTGGCGGGCCTTACCGCCGTCGTTATCCTGCTCGCCGCCCATCGTCACATTCTGCAGCAGTGGCCGAAGAACACGTGGATTGCTTATCTCGGGCGTATTTCCTTCAGCCTGTTCCTGGTCCACTTTCCGATCTGCCTGATTGTCAACGCATGGTTCTCGCGTCTGCCGCTTTCGCCGCTGCAATCTTGGTTGGCGATGTTCGGCGCCTATGGCGCGAGTCTCGCGGTCGCGGTGGTGTTTCACCATTTCGTTGAGTCGCCGTTTCAGCGCGTGGGGCGACGGATAGCGCAGTAGTGTGCGAATGAATTCGCACCTGCCGGGGCTGGATCGATACGTAACCGGACGACGGAACCGCGCAGAAGATCAAACGCCGCAAAGTCCAGGAATACGCCTTCGATAACCGCGACAAGCCACGCAGGTGCCCGCCGCGAAGTGTCAGCGTGCACCGTGCTTGGCGATGAACTGCGTGGCGAGATGATCCGACCACGCAGCGATCGTCATGGACGGCGGCCCGCCTGGCGCGCGCGGCAGGGCTGCGGCATCGGCGACATAGAGGCCCGGGTTGTCGAATACCTGACCGTCAGCATCGACCACGCCATGCTCGATGCTGCTGCCGAGACAGGCGCCGCCGGTAGGATGCACGGTGATGGGCGTCTTTGGCGCATAGATCTTCCTGCCGGTCTGCGCCGCCATCTTGTCGAAGGTGTCCTTGATGCGCTTGAAGATAGTGCTGCGACTGGTGTCGTACTCGATGTTCAACTTGCTGCCACGTAAAGACACCGTGCCACACATGTCGTCTTCGCCGAGACCGGCAATCATGGTGCCGCGCTTCAAACGCTCACGCACACGCTTAGGCAGCGGATAGCTGTCGACCGAGGGTAGACCGCCACCGCCGATCATCGGCGCATCGCTATCGCCACGTGGTCGCACGCCACCGGTAGTCGGCAGACCCAAGGTCTGATCGAGCCCCGGCTCGTTGTAATCCCAGAAGCCGAAATAATCACCGTTGCTGCCGAAGTGCTTGCCGAGTTGCGGCATGCCGTTCAGACCACCGATCACATCGCGGCTATGCAACAGAATGCGCAGTGTGTTGAGTGTGCCGGCCGCGAGGATCACATGGCTCGCGGTTAGCGCTTCGCGCTTGCCGCTGTGATGATCGATGTACTCGATGCGATAGCGCGAATCGGGCGCGCTGCCTAAACGCACGATGGCGCCCACTTCCGCCATGTCGCGCACCTTCAAACCACGTTTCAAGGCCGGCGCGAGATAGACCGCATCCAAGGTCGTCTTGCCGCCCTTGGGCGACCCTAGGAATCCGTCGTCATTGCCCTTGTAATCGACCTCGTAGCGTTCGACGCCGTTCTCGTCGGTGAGCTTGACCGGGTGGTCGGGATCTTCCGGCAGCATATAACCGAGACGCGGATCGGGTGGCGGCGCGGCCGGCTCCAGCACCGGGTTGTCCTTGAAGCGCGCGGTCGACGTGTTGGGAATGCGATGGTCGGCCATCGGCGTGGTCGAGCCCATGCGTTCCAGCACCGCGTCGTAATGGGGTGACATCACCGCGTCGGAAATCCCCTCGTGATGCCCTTCCCAGTAGCGCTCGGCGAGCGGCCGCACGTTGACCGCCGAATAGACATGGCTGCCGCCGCCCACACTCGAAGAACAGGCGATCGTCACGCCCTTGGCGAAGAACAGTTCAAACAGACCATGCTTGCTCAGCTTCAAGCGGCTGCCGGGCATCCAATTGCCGCCGATGGCGCGCAACAAGCGGGTCGGTATCTGCCAGCCACGCGGCAAGGGTGATCGTTTGGCGATACCCATGGAGCGCACCGGCACGGTGTCGCGCCATGGTCCGCGTTCGAGCAAGGTCACGGCAAAGCCTGCTTCCGCCAGCCGCGCCGCGCTGACCGAGCCGCCGAAGCCGCTACCGATCACTACGATATCAATGCCCTTGTTCATGTCGTTGCTCCGCGTGGGGATGTGCTGCGTGAGCGGCGCGGCCGCGTCACGCGCAGGGAGGCCGCATGTTACAACCGCAGGCCGCCGCCTGGCATCCTCTGGTACACGCGGCAGACGCGGCATGATCGCGGTCAAGGCCCTAACCCGCGCCACGCTATCCAGTGCCGCGCCGGGGCGCGACAATGACCAGCACTTAAGGCCGCGTCAGCGGCGCGCGCGTTTGAATTCAAGACAGGAGCGAGGAATACATGGCTAAGTTGAGCAATCGAGTGGCATTGGTCACGGGTGGCGGACGCGGTATCGGGCGTTCGGTGGCACTCGCCTATGCACGGGCCGGCGCCAATGTCGCGATCACCTCGCGCACGGCATCAGAACTGGATAGCGTGGTGAGTGAGATCGAGAGCCACGGTGTGCGTGGTCTCGCCATCGTCGCCGATGCGATGAGTTACGAGGACGGCCAGCGCGCAGTGGCGACCGCAGTCGACAAGCTCGGTGCCATCCACATTCTGTTCAACAACGCCGGTGGCATTGCCATGCCCAAGACCGCCACGGGGCTCGCCGCTGCGTCCCACGAGGACGAAGCCTTCGTCAACAACATCCTCTTGAATCTTATCTCGGTGCAACGCATGTCGCGCGAAGCGCTGCCACACATGATCAAACAGGGCTGGGGCCGCATCATCAATATCGGTTCGGGCTATGCGACGCACGGTGGCGGTCTGTTGGCTTACACCGCCGCCAAGCATGGCGTGGTCGGTCTCACGCGCGGCATGGCGACCGAAGTCGCGATGCAGGGTGTGACGGTTAACTGCCTGTGCCCGGGCTGGACCAATACTTCATTACTGGACTGGGACGTGCTGGGCGCCGCTTGGGGTGTGGATGCCGCCACTGCCAAAGCGCGCGCCGCCGCCGATTGTCTGCAGAACCGCGTGCTGGAACCCGATGAACTGGGGCCGATGGCGGTGTTGCTGGCGTCTGACGAAGGGTATGGCATCACTGGCCAAGTGCTCGCCGTGGATGGTGGCTTCAAGGTCTGATGGATTTCTGCCTCTTCCTGGACGCAGGAAGAGAGGCTCTGGAATGAGAGTCCAAATGAATTTGGACCTACACCAGCGCCACCCGCTGCTCGATGGCGCCGAATACCGATGCGCCCTGTGCATCGAACATCTCGATGCGTACGACGTCGCCAGCCGCGAGCCACGGTGTGCGTGGCTCGGCGAACGCTTCCTGTTCATCGACCCGTGCCTCGGCGATGCAGCCATGCCCCGTGGCTGCATCGCGGTTTGACACCGCACCGCCGCCGATGATGGTGCCCGCGCTGAGGGCGCGCGTGCGCGCAGCGTGGGCGATGAGTTGCGGATAGGTGAAGAACATGTCCCGACCGGCATCAGGACAGCCGAGTTGTTTGCCGTTCACGTAAGACAGCAGCGGCAGGCAGATGCGCCCACCGTCCCAGGCCACGCCCAGTTCGTCCGGCGTCACCGCCACGGGCGAGAAAGCGCTCGCTGGCTTGGACTGCACGAAGCCGAAGCCTTTCGGTAGTTCGCTACGGGTCAGGGCGCGGGCCGTCCAGTCGTTCAACAACATGACGAGTTTGATATGGGTTGCGGCTTTGGTGACCGTTACGCCCATCGGTACGTCGTCGGTGACGATGGCGATTTCAGCTTCGTAGTCGATCTCGAGATCTTCGTTAGGAAAACGCATCGCATCACAGGGCCCACCAAAGGTATCGGACAAGCCCTGGTACATGAGCGGTTCGGTCGTGTGCTTGGGCGGCATTGCCACACCGCGTGCGCGCCGCGCCTTTTCCATGTGATGCAGATACACCGAGCCGTCGAGGAACTGATAGCTGCGCGGCAGAGGGCTGGCGGTCTCGCGTGGCTCGAAGGCAAACGCGTCGGCGCAGTGGCCGGCTTCAAGAGTCGCACTCACGATTGCGAGTTGCGGCGCCATGCTGGCCCAATCATCCAGCGCTTGTTGCAGCGTGCTTGCGAGGTGGGGCACGGCCACCGCACGACCAAGCGCGCGATCGACCACCACCAGGGTGCCGTCCCGTCCGCCGCGTTTCAAACTCGCGAGTTTCATGGCGATGCATTGCTCCAAAACGTCTTCAATTCAGGCTCGATTGTAGAAGCGGAACGCAGCGCCGGTTGACGCGTGTGTTATGTTCGCGCGACGACCCACCTGCCGCCATAGCGAGGTTCCGACGTGTCGCCCGACAAACTATTTTCGACCACGGTCATCGGCAGCTATCCGCAACCGCTATGGCTGGTGGATCAAGATCAGCTCCGCGCCAAGCTCGTACCGCGTGTGCGCGCACCGGAGATCTGGCGCGTACCTGAAGCCTGGCTCACGCAAGCACAGGACGACGCCACGCTGCTTGCGATTCGCGATCAGGAGCGGGCCGGCATCGATATCATCAGCGACGGTGAGATGCGTCGCGAGAGCTACTCCAATCGCTTCGCGACGTCGTTGCAGGGTCTGGATCTTGCCCAACCGTTCATCCGTCATGTGCAAGGGTTCGAAGTGCCGTTGCCGCGCATCATTGCTCCGATCACGCGACCGGCGGCGGTCGAAGTGGAAGACCTGCGTTTTCTCAAACGCAATACTGAGCGCAAGGTGAAGATCACCCTGCCCGGACCCTTCACCCTCAGCAAGCAGGCCCACGATAATTATTACGGCGATCCGGAAGCGGTGGCCATGGCCTATGCGGCGGCGGTCAATGAAGAAGTGCGCGATCTGGCCGCCGCCGGTGCCGATGTCATCCAGCTCGACGAGCCCTGGTTGCGCGATGATCCCGATGGCGCGAATCGCTACGGTGTGAAGGCCATTAACCGCGCATTGCAAGGCATCGACGTCACCACCTGCGTGCACTTGTGTTTTGGCTACGGCTTCATCGTCTCGCCGCACAAGCCCAAAGCCTATGCCTTCCTCGCCCAGCTTGCTGATTGTGTGGTCGATCAGATCTCCATCGAGGCCGCGCAGCCGCATCTCGATCTGGGCGTGCTCAAGGATCTTTCGACCAAAACTATCGTGCTCGGCGTGCTGGATCTGTCGAGCAACGAAGTGGAGAGCGTGACGACCTTGGTCGAACGCATTCGTCGCGCCTTGCCCTTTGTCCCGCCTGAGCGCTTGATGCCGGCGCCGGATTGCGGCATGAAATATCTGACTCGTGAGGCGGCGTTTGGGAAGTTGCGAGCGCTGGTGATAGCTGCCGATACCTTACGCAAGGAGCTGTCGTTGTAGGTGCGAATGAATTCGCCCATTCAACTGCTGCTCATCTTTGTGAGTCCGACAGAAGTCGGACCCACAATAGAGTGCACAGTCCGATTTGCCTTAAGCAATCCCAAACCGCGCCACCGTACAGCCCACCGCGAACAACGGCAGCTCCGCCGTGTAGTACTGCAACACCCCTTGCCCACGCGCCGCCGCAGCTGTAGCGATATAGGTACGAATCTCGAAGCCCCCCTGACCCGCGTCGCGATAGGTCTCTTCGTCTGTATAAGACAGAAGTGCGCCCCGATCCTGCCCGAGCAAGCGATCGAGGAACGCGCGGTCCCAGGCCTCATTGATCCTCCCTGAATCCGGCGTCGCCGGCCAGTGGGAAATTCCTCCGGTGCCTATCAGGGCAATTTTTTCCGGCACACAATCGCAGGCTCGACGCAAAGCCTCGCCAAAAGCCCAGGCGCGCGACAATGGTGTGAGCGGCGGACCCTGGCAATTGATATTGGCGGGAATGATCGGCAGATCGTAGTTCGGCGTCAGGAAATGCAGTGGCACCATGATGCCGTGATCGAATTTCCATTCCTCGGCATAGGCCGTATCGACAGTCTGCATCACTTCGTGCACGAGGCGGCGACTGAGATCAGCATTGCCCGGCACGCGGGTACGCGCGATGCGCAGCCAGTTAGGATCTTCAATGGGCCCTGCATAAGTGTCGGCCATGCCGATACAGAAGGCCGGCATGTTGTTCATGAAGAAATTCGCGAAATGTTCGGCCGCTATCACTAACAGTGCTTGTGCGCCGCTCGCTACGATCTCCTGGCGCATGACCTCCATCTTGGCGAACAACTCATCGCGCCGTACGGTGTTCTCGACCAGGTGGGCGCGCCCGGTCATGCCCGGGCCATGGCTGCAGACGCCGGCATAGACCAGACTCATTGCGCCGCTCCTTCCTGGGTAAAGCTCGCGCCGTCACCGGTCGTGGCATAGACCCCGGCGCGCACTGGCCCATATTTTTTTATGCCTGCGCGCATGAGTTCCAGGTAGTCGAACCAGGCGATGCCGAGAAAGGCCGCGTAGTGCATGAGAATCTGGCCGTTGACGCCAAGCACATAGAGCAGGCCGACATCGCTGTCACGCAGCGCGCGCCCTTCTTCGTCATTGAGGTCGTAGCGTGTGAGCAGGGTGTCGAGGTCTTGCTTGTATTGCGCCTGAGCCTCTGGTTCGCGGTTCAACACATAGAGGAATTTCTGTAGCTGATAGAGACTCATCACGCCCCCAGTTTCGGCATGACGTGGGTGCCGAGCGCCACGCACACGTTCTTGGTTTCCATGTAGAACTCGAAGCTGTAATCGCCGCCGTCGCGACCGATGCCGCTGGCCTTCATGCCGCCGAAGGGTGCCGGCAGATGGCGGTTGTTCTCGGAATTGATCCAAACCATGCCGGCCTCGAGCGCGTGCGCCAGACGATGACTGCGCCCGACATCACCGGTCCACACATAGGCGGTCAAGCCATAGGGCACGTCGTTGGCGAGCGCCAGCGCCTCGGCTTCGTCGCGGAAGGTGATGGCGGTCAGCACCGGCCCGAAGATTTCTTCTTGGGCGATGCGCATGCGATTGCTGGCGCCAACGAACAAGGTTGGTTCGACATAATTGCCGGTGGCGTTGATGGTTGCCGGCTTGCCGCCGGCGGCGATGGTGGCGCCATCCTCGCGCGCGATATTGAAATAGCTGCAGACCTTGTCGTAGTGACGGCGATGGATCAGCGGCCCGATTTCGGTGGCGGGATCGAGTGGATGGCCGACCTTGAGGCGTGCAATGCGCGCCTTCAATTTCTCAACGAAGGCCGGCGCGATGGACTCCTGAATCAATAAACGACTCGACGAGGTGCAGCGCTCGCCGTTCAAGCTGTAGATCATGAACACCACGGCATCGAGGGCACGTTCCAGATCAGCGTCGTCGAAGACCATGACGGGATTCTTGCCGCCGAGTTCGAAGTGCACGCGTTTCAAGGTCGCCGCACCCTGGCGCATGATGTGACTGCCGGTGATGGATTCGCCGACAAAGGCCACCGCCTTGATGGCGGGATGCTCGGTGAGCGGCTTGCCGGCGTCTTCGCCGAGTCCCTGCACAACATTCCACACCCCGGCCGGCAAGCCCGCCTCATGGGCAATCTCGGTCAGCAGCATCGCTGACAGCGGCGACCATTCCGCCGGCTTGTGGACCACCGTGCAACCGGCAGCGAGGGCCGGCGCAATCTTCCAGGTGGAGAGCATGAAAGGCGTATTCCACGGCGTGATCACGCCGACCGGGCCGATAGGCTGACGTAGGGAATAATTAATATGCTCCTGTGCCGGCAGTGACTGACCGTCGCGTGCACTGGGTGCACGGTCGGCGAAGAAACGGAAGTTCTCGGCGCCACGCACGGCGGCCTTGCTCATGAAGCGCAGGGCCTGACCGCAGTCGACACTTTCCACCAGCGCGATATCGCGGGCGCGGGCTTCGATGGCGTCGGCGACGCGATGTAGAAGGGCTTTGCGCTCATCGCCCGGTAGGTCGCGCCATGCTGGAAACGCGGCCTGCGCCGCACTACAGGCTGCATCGATATCTTCGGCGTTGCCGGCCGACACCTGGCCGATGACGCTGTTGTCTATCGGTGTCAGGTTATCGAAAGTCCGGCCACTGCGACCGGCGACGGGCTTGCCGTTGATGAAATGCGGCAGCGTTTCCGCACGAAAACGCGCGAGCAGTGCGTCAGCGGCCTGGAGATTGTCTTGCAGGGGTGTTGTCACGATGGTTTCCTTCAGGCCGTGCCGCGCTTGGCCAGGTATTCGCGGATATTGCCGCCCTTGTAATTCAGCACCGAGTCGATTTCGCTGATCTCGAAGGACAAGGCCAGCGGCCGCTGCTCGACCAGCGGTTGTAATTCGCGACACAAGGTCTCGAACAATAGATCGCCCGCCGCCTTGCGTACTTCGATCGTGCGGCCGTGGGCAATGCGCAGGCTCAAATGGATGAAGGCGTTGTCAGGATGACCATCGGCAATGAGGTAGTGATCGCGACGTTCGGCGCGGGTGCGCAGTCCCGCTAGCGGAAAGGCCTCGATGCCGGCCGCCACCTTGTGCAGGGCCTCGATCAAGGCCGGCAGTTGCAATGCCGGTTCGAGATTGGCGGTGTATTCGATGATGATATGAGGCATGAGTGCAGAACTCCCGCGTTGCAAGCGATTAACATGTTAACTATACTCGCGGCACCGTCGAGGTCAAGCCGAGCGCGGCTTTGAATCAGTTCCAGGAGATCAAGCGCGATGTCGAATTTGCAGGCACTGAAGGGCTCCATTCCGCCCGTGGTCACACCGTTCAAGAACGGCGCGGTGGACTACGAGACCTATGCGCAGTTGGTCGAGTACCAGGTCGCCCATGGCTCCCATGGCGTGCTGGTCAACGGCACCACCAGTGAACCCTCCACCCTCACCACCGCCGAGCGCAATCGACTGGTCGATATCGCCATGGCGACCGTCCAAGGTCGCGTGCCGGTAGTTGCCGCCACCGGTTCGCAGTCCTTGGCCGAAACCGAAGAGCTGACCCGCCACGCGGTTACCGCCGGCGTCGATGCACTGCTGGTGGTCACACCCTATTACATTCGCCCGCCGCAGCGTGGTCTGGTGCAGTACTACCTGACACTCGCCGCTCAGCACGAGGTGCCATGGATGATCTATCACATCCCCGGTCGCGCCGCAGTCAATGTCACGCTCGAATCGATGCAACAGATCCGCGAGCAGTCGCCGCATTTCGTCGGCATGAAGCACGCGGTCAATGATCTGGGCTTTGTCAGTGAATGCCTGGCCGCGTTTGGCGATGACTTCAAGATTTTCGTCGGCCTCGAGGAGTTGTCTTTCCCGATGATGGCTATCGGTGCCTGTGGTCTCATGAATGCGGTCGGCAATCTGCGCCCGGACGTGTTAGCGCAGATGTGCGAGGCGGTATGGAAGGGCGACATGGCGAGCGGCCGTGCCTTGCATCAGCGCCTGCTCGAGATCAACCAGGCGGTGTTCTACGACACCAATCCGATCCCGATGAAATACATGATGAAGAAGCTCGGCCTGCTCCACACTAATGAACATCGTCTGCCCATGGTGCCGGCCACGCCGGAACTGGAACGGCGACTGGACAGCGTGCTGGAGCGCGCGGGCCTGCTTAAGGCGGAGCGCGGGCGATGAAATTCCTGAGCTTCAGCCACCGTGGCCGCGCCAGCTTTGGCGCGGTGATCGGCGAAGGCGTGGTTGATCTCGGTGCGCGTCATGCTGAGCTGCCCGATCTGCGCGCGGCGTTGCGGGCCGATAGACTTGGCGCGCTGGCCGACGAGGCCCGTGCCGCCAGCGCCGATGTCGCGCTTGCCGATATCACCTATCTGCCGCCGATACCGAACCCCGAGAAAATCATCTGCATCGGCGTCAACTATGCGAATCGCAATGAGGAATACAAGGACGGCTCGGAAGCACCCAAATATCCGAGCGTGTTCATGCGTTCGCGCGACTCCCTGGTCGGCCATTTGCAAGCCATTCTCGATCCACCGGAATCGGATCAGCTCGATTACGAGGGCGAAATCGTCATCGTGATCGGCAAGAGTGGACGACGTATTGCGGCTGATGACGCGCATAAGCATGTCGCTGGTCTGACCATCATGAACGAGGGCTCGGTGCGCGATTACTTGCGCCACTCCAAGTTCAACGTGACGCAGGGCAAGAACTTCGAGCATTCCGGCGCGATGGGGCCGTGGTTGGTGACGAGCGATGAGTTGAATCCCATGGGCGAGTTGCAGGTCATCACGCGTGTGAATGGCGAGGAACGTCAGAACGACGTGACGGCCAATCTCATGTTTCCGTTCCGCTACCTGGTCAGTTATCTCTCGACCTTCTACCGTCTGCAGCCTGGCGACATCATCGCCACCGGCACGCCCAATGGCGCCGGTGCGCGCTTCGACCCGCCCAAATACTTACGGCCCGACGACGTGGTGGAAGTGGCAGTGCCCGGCATCGGCATATTGCGCAATACGGTCGTGGCCGAAAGCGTGTGAGCGCTGCCACGGCCCGCGCTAAAGCCCGCGCCAGCGGCTTCATGCGGGACATCGAGTTGTCGCTGCCTTTGCAACTGTTGAAAGCGCGTGAAGCGGCGATGGCGCGCTTTCGGCCGATGCTGAGAAGTCATGGCCTGACGGAGCAGCAATGGCGCGTCATTCGCGTGCTGGCTGCCGCCGATGCGCTTGATGGTCGCGAGTTAGCCCGCCGCAGTTTTCTGCTTGCGCCCAGTCTGACCCGTATCCTGCAGAATTTCGAAGCGCTGGGCGTGATCAAGCGTGGTGCGCATGCGAGTGATCAGCGACGTGCCTTGTTTGAATTGACCCGCAAGGGTCGCAAGGTTTTCGATGAGGTGGCACCGGACTCCGAGCGTTTGTATGGCGGCATCGCCGCTGAGTTCGGGGTGGAGAAGCTGGAGACCTTGTATCAGCTGTTGGCGGAGTTCTCGGCGGCGCTCTCTGTGTAGGTGCGATTTCATTCGCATCTACACAGAGTCGACTCAAGTTCTGTGCAGCAACTCTTCCACGCGCGCGATCATCTCGTCCTTGTTGTAGAGGTCGTAGTAGATCGATGCCATGACGGTCTGCGGTCCGAAGAAGAAGCGCTCGTATAAAGTCTGACGACTGCCGAAAGCCGAGACCGCGACATCGTGGGCGAGACGGAACAGCGCGACGCGCTCGCGACTGTCGAGATTGATGGTCTGGAAGTACTGCGCGATATCGGGCGCGATCGCATTGCCGAAGTCTGCTTCGCAGGGGATCGCCATCAAGGAACTCGAGCCCAGCAACTGCACCAGCTCGATCAGGCGCGGGTACATTTTCGGAAACAGATTGCGCGAAGTATCGAGCGGACGGCGCAGCGGCATGAACACACCGCGCTGATCGGCATGGGCCTGGCCTTCACCCGCATAGCGGAAGGCGCGCACGCTCTCGGCTATCCACATCGCTTCCGCGATCTGCGCCTTGACCTCCATGTCCTTGTCTTTGCCGGTGGCGCGCGCCATCGCGCACAACAGGCCGACGATGAATTCGGCCTTGGCCAGCTTGCCGCATACCACCTGATGCATCATGTGGATGACGGCATTGGTCTCGGAGAAGGCGCGATTGCACAGCAAGGGATCGCGGTACATGAACACCCGTTCCCACGGCACCAGCACGTTGTCGAACACCACCACCGCATCCATTTCCTCGAAGCGCGAGGCGAGCGGCGCGTCATAGTGCGACTGCGAGTGATCGTAGCTGTCGCGACAGATGAGGCGTATGCCTGGTGTGCCTATCGGCATCGCGAAGGCAAACGCAAAGGGCAGGTTGTCGGGGGAAGCGGTCAGCAAGGTCGAGGGGAATACTTCGATTTCGTCGGCATGAGGCCCCAGCGTCGCGAGCAGGCGCGCGCCGTTGACGATGATGCCGGCATCGGTTTCCTTGACGAGTTGCAAGGCGACCTTGTCACTATATTTGCCTTCCTTGGCCTGCGCGTGATTGAAGGTTGGATTGACCAGCGTATGGGTCAAGACTTTGTCGTTGTCGCGCACATAGTCGTAGTAGCGCCGCATGTTGTCGCCGAATTCAGGACGCCCTTGCGCGAGGAAATCGGCACCAGCCGCGAAGGCCATCACCGAAGCGTTCTTGTAGTCCGGTGTGCGACCGAACATGCCGTTAGACCAGCTCGCCCATTCGTAGAAGGCCGCGCCGCGGCGCGCGACATCGGCGGGTGAGCGCGGTGTGAGGAAGGACATGCCGTAGCGCCGGCCGTTCTGTTCATAGGTGAGTTTGTCGGCCAGCGCCGGGTCGAATTGTCGATCCATGAAACCCGCCAGTGTATGGGCTCCACGACCTAAACCGGGTTCGGTGGTGACATCGGCGACACGCTTGCCAGCGAGCCATACTTCGCGTCCATCCTTAAGGCCGGCCAGATATTGACGGCCGTTGCGTATGCCGCTGCCGGCGCTTGCTGTGCTCATGATTTTTTCCTCTTGCGTAGTGGCGGTGTGCGCGCTGATGCGACGGACGCAGGTGGTGTCTCGCCGGCCAGACGCAGCAGGCCGAATTCCAGTTGTGCCCAGGTGGTGTCGTCCAGCGAAGCCTTCAGTTCGGTGTAGACCTTGGCGACTTCGGGCATGAGCTTTTCTTCCAAGCGACGGCCGGCGCGGGTCGCGGCCACATACATCACGCGCCGATCTGTTTCTGAACGCCGCCGCGCTATGAGGCCACTAGCGGCCAGCCGGTCAAGCACACCTATCAAGCTGGGCGGCGGAATCAGGGTCAGCCCGGCCAGTGCGTTCTGCGCGATTTCCTGGTGTTCCCATAACACCCGCAACACCCGCCATTGCTGTTCGGTCAAGCCGGCGGCGGTGAAGATACGGCGGAAGCGCGGCATCACTGCGTCCAGCGCGCGATACAACAGCATCGGCAAGGAATGGCTGAAGTCCTGCATTGCCATGGCGGCGGAGCGCTCTCGTTAATAACTTAATCGTTAATATATTAAGTAATCGTCCGAGATAGCAAGCACTAGAAGTGCATGGCTTCGTGTGCGGCGGGGCGAGCAGCAGCCTCAGGCGGCGGCGGTTTGCGCCTCGAGCTTATCGATGAGTTCGCCGAGCACGCGGTCGAACAGCGGGTCCGCTTCAGCGCGGATGATGATTGCGCGCTTGTCCTTCATCTGCTGGGCGAGATCGATGAGCGTGGTGTCGCGCATCATGTCGCCCTGGCGGTTGGTGAACAAATAGCGACCGGTGGTCGGGCTGATCCAGGTGAAGCGGCCGCGCGCGACGGTACCGCCGGCGTCGGTGAATTCCATCCAGTCGCCGAGATCGAGCGTCGTGATCTCCTCGACATAGTGTTCGAGGTCGGCATCGTTCGGCAGCTCGTCGATGAAGGTATTGACAGGGTCGTCGATGACCGACTCCGGTTCAAAAACCGAGAAATCGATATCGAGCTCGATGGGCTCGCCGACCTTGCGCTCGAAGATGCGTGCCAGACCACGTTTGATGAATTCCTCGCTGGACGGGTCGTTGACGTCGGCTGGTTTGGCTGGCGTCACGGGGATAGTCTCGGGGCCATGACTCAGCTTGCGCGCCGCGATGCTCGATTCCTCGATGTTCTTGATCGCCACCACATGCAGGCTGGCGAGCATGCTCAGGAATTTTGAGCATTCGGGATTCGACATTTCTAACGTCACCATACCGCGCTTGATGCTCTTCAGCATGCGCGGCAGACGTACGCTCAATTGCTTGCGATCTTCGGGCGTGGTCTTGGGCTGCACCGACCACACCAGTTCATCGACGGTGTCGAGGTGAGCTTGCCATTCTTCGCTACCGACGCCCTGTTCGACATGGGCGATGATGAGCAGTTGACGCCAGTAGTCGAGCACGAAGTTCTGTACGAACTCGCGCACGTCGAAACCCTTCAGACGCGCGCGCAATTCTTCGTCGACCGCCATCTTGGCCAACACGATCTGTTCGCGAGTGCGTAGCGAGCGTGAGGATTTTTCCGCGCGCTGTTCGGCATTAGCCGTTTCTTGTTCGATGAAGGCGCTGAAATCGTCCAGCACTTGCTGGAACAGCGCAACGTCGTCGTCGAATTCGCTGACGATGCGCTCGACGGCCTTTTCGATCTTGTCGTAGAGCGCATCGGACTGCGGCAGGCCTTCGTACCAGCCGACCGCCGCGCGCGCCAGGGTATCGAGCAGACGCCGTGCCGGATGGGTCTTGTGGGAAAACACCTCGCGTTCGAGGAGCGCGACTTTCAAGACCGGGATTTGCAGGCGGCTGAGCAAGGCTTTCAGCGCGTCGGGAATGGATTTGTCCTGCAGGATGTAATCGAACAGCAGGGACACGATTTCCAGCGTCATGTCTTGGGTCGGCGCCATCTGCCCCAACACACCGCTAGTGCGCAGACCACGCAACACATTGGCTTGTCCCTGCGACACCCATGCACCACCGCTTTCGCCGTTGCCGAGGCCGATTCCTGCTCCAGTACCGGCCATCAAGTCACTGCGCTGCAAGTGTGTCAGCGTATCGACCAGCGCCGGCACGCTCAGGAATTCACCCACCTGATCTAGATTCAGGCTCGGAAAGCCGCCGACACCGCCCGCTCCGCCGGCCAGATTGACGATGGTCGGTAGCCCACCCCCCCGTATGCCGAGACCCGCGCCCATGGCGGTCGCACCACCGACACTGCGGCCGGCCTGGCTTTGCATCAATTGCGTGAGCGTCGAGAACACATCGTCACCGCTCGCTTCGACGCGCTCGTCGTTGCTCTCGATGATCACGCGGGTGCGACGCGACGCGGTGTTGGCGCTGGGATTGTTCAATTGCGGCAGCACACCACCATGGGCGAGCAACTGGTTCAGTTCGGCATAGAAAGGCAGGATGGCCGGCGTGCCAATCTTGTCGAACAGTTTATAGAGTGTGATGCGCGCTTCGATGTCGGCATCGAGCGTTTCGCAGGCATCGCGCAATGCACGCCCGATGGCGAGTGGACTTAAGGGATTGTTCTCATCGGTGAGCGTGGACTGCTTGAGTAGCACGGCCAGGCGCTGTTCGACGGCGAACAGTTCGCGCGCGCAGCGGTTTTTCGCGTTGGCGACGAAGGTATTGATGGCGAGGTCTTCTTCCACCTCATCCATGCCGATCAGAGACAGCTCGCCCTCGAAAGCGCTCGACAGACCGCGTGCGCCGGGCCGTGGCGGTTCGCTGGCGTCGCGCAGGCCGCCGCGCAGATTCTTCAGGAAAGCCGCTTCGACCTGCCCACGTTTCAAGCGCAGTTCGCGCATGGCGTCGAAGAACCGATTCTGGCGCCGCGAGTTGTCGGCGCCATTAGCGAATTTGAACAGGACATCGTCGGCCTGGGTCAGCACTTCCTTCAGAATCTCAGGCAGCCGCGAACTGGCAAGGCGCTGGCACTCGTCCATGAGTAGTTTGGATTTGGTCGGGACGATGGGCGTGACAGTGGCAGTTGCCATGGCGGAATCCCCGCGATCTTTAGGTTCGTGCGCCCTTGAGCGACATCGCGGCGAGAATCCTGAGGGCTTGCGGCCCGCAATCGGGTGTGCATGTGACGCCCGTCACTTGGGCTTGTAACAGTTTGTGACGAAGTCTGCAGGGTGAACGCCTGAGCGCCGCGCGCCAGCCGTAGGCGTCGGTCGCCCAGCGATGACCGACAGTGCGTCGCACACAGCTACATCTGTGTCGAATTTATCGGCGAGCTAAGCCGCGACTTGAGAGACAGTCACCGTCCCGTGCCTGTTCTTGGGCGCGCCGCCTTGAGGATAATGGCTGCCATTTTCACGCCAACGACCAAGGATCCGATGATGGAAAGAGACTACGCGCAGTATCCCGACGATGAGAACGGCAATGTGCTGTGGAAGATGCAGCAGGGCGGCGACCAGCTTGATATTCCCCGCGAAGTCGATTTCGTGGTGATTTTTCCGAGCGAGCAGGCCGCCATGGATTTCGCCGTGCGTCTGCTGCGCTATGGCCAGAAGGTTTCCATGGGCCAGTCGCAAGGGGTGTCGGATTTTCCCTGGCAGGTGCAGGCTCATCCGATCATGGTGCCCAGCTACGAACACGTCAGCAGTTATGAGAGACAGCTCGGTAAGGACGCGACGGCACTGGGCGGGCGCAATGACGGCTGGGGGTGTTACGGGCGCGAGTGACGGATAGGCGCTGAAACGAATGTGCGAATGGTCGCACCTATAAGGGGAGGCCCAAATCCGTAGCATTCTTGAAGGTGCGAATTAATTTCTTCCGGCGCGCGGTGACCGCAATCCAGTAGCCGAGGGTGCCGAGCAGGGCGCCGGCAAACACTACCCACAACATCGCGCGACTGCTGCCGGTCGCCGACCACACTTGCGCGGTCAGCGAGGGTGCGGTCGCCATCGCGACTGACATCGGCAAGGCGATGGCGCCCATGGTGCGCGCGAAATGCTCGCGGCCCAGCCATTCGACGGGCGCGATACCACGCAGGATAGTGGTGATGCCGTGACCGGTGGCGAAACAGATCGCGAACAGATAAAGCCAGCCAGCCTGGTGCGGCGCCAGGATCAGGATCAGCACAGCGAGCGGCGAGAGCGACGAAGTGAAAGCGCCGAGTCGTGCGATCGAGGCATGGCGCGCGATGGTCACGATCACCATGCGCGCCGCGACTTGCATCGGCCCGATCAGGGCGAAGGCAGTGAAGATCACCGTGTCCGGTACCTGCTCGGCGCGCAGCACTGGCACGAATTGAAAGATGATGCTGGAGGCAGTCAGGCTGTAGGAGGTGTACCACAGCGCCAAACCCCAGAACACCGGGTTGCGCAGGCGACGACGCATGACTACGCGACCGCGCATCTGTCTCATCGGATGATGCGCTTTACCGCCCGCCTTGCATGGCGGCACGAAGCACCAGTGCACCGGCGCGCAATAGAGCAGATTGAGCGCGCCGAGGATGGCCATGGTCGCGCGCCAGTCGAGCACATTGATGAGATGACCGCTCAGGGGCACGAACACCGTACCCGACAGGCCAGTGACCATGCTCGCCGCGATGATGCCGCGCCGCGCCTCCTTGCCGAACGCCTGATTGATGACCGCCATCAAGGGTTCCATAAGACAGCAGGCCATGCACACACCGAGCATTGACCACATCACGAAGAACTGCGGCAGCGTGCGAATATCAGACCACAGCAAGAGCAGTAAACCGGCACCCAGCGAGCCCAAGCTCATGAGCCAGCGACCGCCGTTGCGATCGAGCAGCGTACCGATGGGATAGGCCACCACGCCGGTCATCAACAGCCCTAAGGTCAGGGCCGAGTTCATGACCGGCTGCGACCAGCCGAGCTCGCGCTGCATGGGACCAGAGAACAGCGAAAAGCTGTAATACATCGTGCCCCAGGAGGTCATCTGTGCAAGCGCCAGTGGCCACAGCATCACCCAGGGCTCGTGACGTCGGTTCCAGAGTTGTCCTATCAAGCGGGTGTCCGGGAGCGCGGCGGCGTGATCAACAGGGTGGCATTATGTTGGATCGCGCGGTGGGCAGGAATTGCGCGATGAAGCAGATCTGTCGAAGGCGGAGGATTTTCCTCCCGTAGGCGCGAGTTCATTCGCACCTACGGGAGAGATGGCGCAAAGGATACCGATGAATAAAATGTCACCATGACCCACCGCGCTGATCTTCTGGCGGCATTGGCGTGGGAACTCGAGGCCGAGGGCGTGCGCGTCTGCGCGCTGTGCGCGGGCTTCACGTATTCGGAATTCCACGATGTGACGAACACCCACGCCCAGCTGGCAGCGCTATCCAGGTGGCTGTGGATGAGTGCGGAACGGGTCGCCGAAGAAGGGCTGGCGGCGGCTGAAGCAGGCCGGCTGGTCCCTATTCCCGGCCGCATCAACCGCGTCATCGGACATTATCTTGCGCGGCGCGGATCGCGACGCTTGCGTGATATTCACTGAGCCATATGGCTCGTCAGCGAGGGTTCCAGCGTTTGAGCATACAAGTATCGTGGCAGGATCAAATCGCGCCGGTGGTCGCGGCCCTTCGCCAAGCACGCCGCGTGGTGGTGTTGAGCGGCGCCGGCATGTCGGCCGATTCAGGACTGCCGACCTATCGCGGCATCAACGGTCTCTATAACGACATCGAGATCGAGCAAAACATGCCCATAGAGGAAATTCTGCACGCCTATACTCTCGCGCGTAATCCGGCGCTGACCTGGAAATACATCGCGCAGATCGACAACGCCTGTCGCGCCGCCGCACCGAACGACGGACATCGTGTACTGGCGCAATGGGATGCGCGTTTCGAGTGTTGGGTAGTGACGCAGAATGTCGACGGCTTTCATCGCGCCGCCGGCAGTCGCAATGTGATCGAGCTACACGGCAATCTGTCGCGCCTGTATTGCTGCGCGTGTCGCGCCCCGTTCAACAATCTCGATTTTGATCTGAGCGTATTGCCGCCACGCTGCACGCATTGTGATGGACTGGTGCGGCCCGACGTGGTGTTGTTCGGCGAGCTGTTAGCGCAGAGCGCGGTCAATCAATACGAGCTTGAACTGGCACGCGGCTTCGATGTCATGATCGCGGTCGGTACTACCGCCGCCTTTCCCTACATCGCCGAGCCGCTGCTGAACGCGACCGCGCGCGGCTGCATAACGGTCGAGATCAACCCCGACAGCACCACGCTTTCCAACGACGTGCGCTATCGCATTGCGGGCCCGGCGTGCGAGGTTTTGTTGGCGCTTGAGCTGCAACTTTCACGGAGCTGACAGCGCGTTCGCCGCGAGCACCTCGCGGTTTCCTCGGGCAGCGCTGCGATCTGGCCCACGAGGCTGGCGATTTCTCGGAAAAATCGGCCAAAAAGCTCGTGCAAGGGCTTCCCTTTTCGGTGGCGGTGATTATAGTAGCGCGGTCGATTTCGACCTGTTGCACGAAAGCGTCCCTAGCCTGACGAAAACGTGCGGTCGAGCTCGTGCCCGGCGCTACTCGAATGTCAGCGTCGTCGCACCAGTCTTCGCCCATGACAGGACCGATAGACCCAGAACGAAAGTTGCGACGACTAAATCAAGAATCTAGCGACTCCAATACGCTGCCACCTTACAAGGGAGACATCATGAGCAAAGCCAAGACCAGTGCGATCAAGGAAAAGCAAACCAAGTCGCAGATCATCGCTGCGCTGGCCGACGATACCGGCCTGACCAAGAAGCAAGTTCAGTCGGTTCTGACGGCAACCAAAGCCCTGGCGGCACGCCATCTGATCAAGAACGGTTCCGGTGAATTCGCGGTGCCGGAAATCGGCATCAAGCTGCGTCGCGTGCAGAAGGCCGCGCGCAAGGCCGGCATGGCGCGCAACCCCTTTACCGGCGAGATGGTGAAGGTCGAAGCGCGTCCGGCCAGCCTGTCGGTGCGCGCCGCTGCGATGAAGGCTATCAAGGACGTCGTCGCCTGAGTTCGTAAGTAGCAGAAGGATCTGCATGAGAGTCTGGATACGGCCGACCTTGTCGGCCGTATCTACATTTATCCAGCCAGTGCTGTCTGTGTAGGTGCGGCCATTCGCACCTTCATTCCAGAGCATGAATGCCGGGGTGCACCATTGAATGTGCGAATGGTCGCACCTACAGGGAGCCCTCAAGGTGTTTGCCACGCCGCAGGTCATCACGCAATGCGCATCATCGTCGTCGGCGCCGGCCTGCTCGGTCTGACGACCGCCTATTTCCTGCGGCGTCACGGCGCGGAGGTCGAGCTTATCGAGCGACGGCCTGGACCTGGGCTCGAAACCAGTTTCGCCAATGGCGGCATGTTGCACGCGAGTCAGGCCAATCCCTGGAACGAACCGGGCGTGTTGTGGCAGGCCTTGCGTATGTTGGGACGCGAGGACGCCGCTCTGTTGATCCGTCCGCGCGCGCTGCCGCGCATGCTCGGTTGGTCGTGGTGCTTCTTGCGCAATTCCTCGTTGCCGCGCTATCTCGCCAATGTCGAAAAGAATGCGCGGCTTGCCGACTATTCATTGGCGGTGCTGGCTGAGCATTTCGGCCCGCTGGCGTTGCCTTTCGAGCGCGCCGACAGGGGCACACTGAAGATTTACCGTAGCCAGGCCGAACTCGACACCGCCAGTCGCTTCGCTGAACGTTGTCGTGCTTTCGACGTGCGCTACAACGTGCTGGCGGCCAGCGAAGTCGCGCGACTCGAACCCGCGCTCGCGCCTATCACCGCTGACTTGTCGGGCGGTATTCATTTTCCCGATGATGTGTCGGGCGATGCGCAGCGCTTCTGTCGTGCGCTGGCCGAGCACTGTGAAGCTAAGGGTGTGCGCTTTCGCTACGCAGCGCACGCCGAACAGGTGTTGACCAGCGGCGGGGCGGTGAGTGGGCTCATGGTCGATGGCGAAGCGCAGCGCGCCGACGCGGTGGTGCTGGCCGCCGCCAGTCATACCCCGGCACTGGCCGCCAGCTGCGGCTTGAAAGTGCCGGTGCAGCCGGTCAAGGGCTATTCCATCACGGTGCCGATGGCGCACTGGCGCGTGCAACCCGAGGTACCTGTCATCGACGAGCGCTATCATGCGGCCGTGTGTCCGCTCGGCCAGCAATTGCGCGTCGCTGGCACCGCCGAGTTCGCTGGCTTCGATACCACGCTTACGCAGAGCCGCATCGGTAATCTCTACGATCTTATTGCGCGCATCTATCCTGCTGAGAGTCGTGACATCGATCGCCGCACCTGCGCGGAGTGGACAGGCCTGCGGCCGATGAGTCCCGATGGCGTCGGCATCATGGGTCGCACCGCCGTGCAAGGCCTTTATCTCAACACCGGCCACGGCCATCTCGGTTGGACTATGGCGCCGGGCGCCGGTAAATTGGTCGCCGACGACATCATCCTGAACGACACCGAACTTCCGCGAGCCGACTTCGCGCTCGCGCGTTTCGACACCTGAGCCACGACGCAATCGCGGAGACTCGAGCCTTGGAATTCTCACAACTGACGCGCGAACCCCATCGGGCCGGCGACGCGGCGGCAGAGCGACGATGACACGCTTATCCGATTTTCGTTGCTGGCGCTGCGGTAGCCAGCTCGCGGAAGACCAGCTACCGATTCGACGCGCCGAGCTGTGTCCAGCCTGCAATGCCGATCTGCACGTGTGCAAGATGTGCGGCTTCTATAACACGTCGGTGGCCGACGCTTGCGAGGAAACCATCGCGACTGTGGTCAGCAACAAGCAACGTGCCAATTACTGTGATTACTTCAAGCCCTCGCCACGCGCCTTCCAGGGCGCGGCCGATGACGCTGCGACGCGCGTGCGTGCCGAGCTCGACGCCTTGTTCGGCGGCGCGGCGAGCAGCGCGCCCAGTACCGACGCGACGCGTAACCAGAGCGAATTGGAACGTCTGTTCGATCTCAAGAAGGACTGAACTCGTGCGGGTAGCGCGTCTGCAGCACACTTGCTAGAACCGGTCTCAAGATTGCTGCGCTTGTTATTTTGCGCGTCGGCGGTGCTCGAAATCCTCACATACTTCTTTGTATGCTGCGGTTTCTCCGCGCCGGCGACGCGCAAACTGACTGCGCTCGCTTAATCTTGAAACCGGTTCTAGCTTTTCCGACACAATCAAACTCGACAATCACCCAGGGGGAGTCATGGCGAAATACACACTAGAAATGTTGGCGGACGGATTCATTTTTCTGGAAGGCCCACGCTGGCACGACAACCAACTGTGGCTGTCGGACATGCGCGGCGAAACGGTCTACACCCTCACCGAGGCCGGCAAGCGCAGCAAGGTGGCGTCCTTCCCCAAGCATCCCTCGGGCATCAATTTCCTGCCGGACGGTCGCGTGGTCATCGTCTCCATGCAGGACCGCAAGCTCATGCAGGTCGATGCCGGCGGCAAGCTGAGCGAATACGCTGATCTCTCGAAGATGGTGTCCTATGACATCAATGACACGGTGTGCGACGCCAACGGCAACATCTATGTCGGTAACTTCGGCTACGATCTCCTGGCCGGCGAAGACCCCAAGACCGCTGACCTCATCATGGTCGCGCCCTCGGGTCAGTGCAAAGTGGTGGCGAGCGGGCTCGAGTTTCCGAACGGCGCGGTCATCACACCAGACGGTCGCACCCTGATCATCGCCGAGACTTTCGGCCACAAGCTCAGCGCCTTCGATCGCGCTGCTGACGGCACGTTATCCAACCGGCGCGTATGGGCGCATCTCGGTGAGCGTACACCGGACGGCATCTGTCTTGATGCCGAAGGCGCGATATGGGTGTCGTCCTTCGTCACCAGTGAATTTGTGCGGGTGCTGCCCGATGGTTCTATCGGCGACATCATCACCACACAGGGCAAGCGTGCCGTGGCCTGCAACCTCGGCGGTGCCGATGGTCGCGCGCTGTTCGCTCTGACCTTCGCCGGTGAACTGGCGGATCTTGGCTCGGGTAAGCCGCTGGCGGCGGTGGAAGTGTGTCGCGTCGAGGTGGCGGCGGCGGGTTCGCCGTAGCCCGGCACATCGCTAGCGGAAAATCATTCGATGTTGAACAGCTGGTCGAAATTGGCGACCGCGAGAATGTCGCGAATCACTGGTTGGGCGTTGGTCAGACGTACGGCCTGACGCTGGCCGCCGGCATGTTCGCGCAACTGCAACAGCATGCCGAGCGCGGCGCTGTCCATATAAGTGGTGCCGCGCAGGTCGAGCACGTAGTTGCCAAAGTGCTTGCCGGCGGCTTCATAGGCCTGGCGCAGCTCGCGATGGACGTTGAAGTCGAAGCGATCCTGAACATGGATGGTCAGGGTCTGGCCGTCGCCAGAGGTCTGGGTGCTGATGCTCATCTTGAGACTCCGATGCAATATTTTCTGGGATATTCGAACGCTGGCCAGTCAGTGGCGGTGGGCGCTCAGAACAATTCGATCTCGCCTTCGACCATGGTCGCTTGATGGGCCGGTTTACGCGGCTGCATCTCGTGCAGGACATCGGCCGTGAGACGCAATTGCTCAAGGCTGGCGTCGAGGGCCTGCGACGACCAGCGCATAACGCCGGTTTCAACCACATTTTCGAAGCGTGCCAGCGCTTGCTCGCCGTGCTCGGCGACTTGCCGCGCGATGTCCTCGAATTGCAGCGCGCGCACTGCGCTGTTGGAGCGTTCGGCGATTTGCGCCGCCAGGCCCGAGGTCTCACCTAGCAGCCCGTGCAAGGACGATTCCAGCGTAGACAGATGCTTCGTCATGCCGTCGATGCTGGACTTGTGAGTGAGCAGCTTGCTCATGTCCGTTGATGCCGAATCACCGACCAGCTTGCGCGTCGAATGCATGGTGGTCTGCGCGCTTTCAACCTGGGAGCGAATCTGTTCGTTGAAATGCGCGGAGTTGAGCGACAGCTTGCGCACCTCGTCGGCCACCACCGCGAAGCCACGTCCAGCCTCGCCGGCGCGCGCGGCTTCGATGGCGGCGTTCAAGGCCAGCAGATTGGTCTGATCGGCGATGCCTTTGACATCGCCCAGCAGTTCGAAAATCTGCGTCATCTGGGTGTTCATGGTGTCGATCATGTTGACGATGTCCATGCCGCGTTTGCTGGCGACAATGGCGTTGTCGACGAAGCCTTGCAGCACATGGGAGGTGTCGCGCACGAACTTGCTGATGGTGACGTTTTCTTGCGGGTCGTTGCTGGCGTTTGAATTGGGCGAACCGTTGGCGAGCGTGTGTAGCGCTTTGTCCATCAGCGACTTCTGGGTCTGCGCGTCGGCGTGAAAGCCGTCAAACGAATAGCCGAGTGCCGCGACTGCATCGCGAATCAATTCGCGGATCTGCACCATGTCGCCCTGCAGTTGGCGGATCGTCTGGCGCGAGGCGTCATGCAGCAGTTCGATGCGTTCGGCATGGTGGAGGCTGGCGTCGGATTGTGCAGCCTGTGCGGCGGCACTGCTGGCAAGGGCGTCGCGGCTGCGGCGTTCATCCCACATCCAGGCCGCCGCCACCGCCAGTAGGCAGATCAGCGCGACCGGAGATTGATCGATCACCATCGTGCAAAGCGCGGCGGTGACGGTGACCAGTCCGGGAATCACGCGATGGGAGTCGTTCATGCGTTGAGATCTCGCGAGCCGTTTTTTTTTCCGTCGCGAAGTACATCGGAAACAGCGAATTTTTCTTTAGGCCAGGTGACCCCGCGTCAGTGATTTCGTCAATTTCGAGTAAGTCGGGAAGCGAGCTCTGCGATTTCATCGAGCGGCACGACATGGTCGGCGGCGCCGAGCTTGACCGCCTCGCCGGGCATACCCCACACCACGCTGGACGCCTCGTCTTGGCAAATGGTCTTGGCGCCCGCCTTGTGCATGTTGAGCATGCCCTTGGCACCGTCGGCGCCCATGCCGGTCAGCAGCACACCGACCGCGTTGGGGCCCAGGTTGCTGGCCACCGCATCGAACAGCACATCGACCGACGGACGGTGACGATTGACCAGTGCGGTGTCGTGCAGACGGCAGCGATAACGCGCGCCGGCGCGCTCGACCGTAAGGTGACGGTGACCAGGAGCGATGTAGGCATGGCCTTGCAGTAGCGGCTGGCCGTCCTCGGCCTGACATACCCGCATCGGACTGGACTTGTCCAAGCGCGCTGCGAACGCCGCACTGAAGGCTTGTGGAATGTGCTGGGCAATAACAATAGCCGCACTGTCGTGGCTCATGTTTTCCAGCACTTCGCGTATCGCCTCGGTGCCGCCGGTGGAGGCGCCAATGGCGATCAGTGTCGGCGGCATGGCTAGCCCGGCGACCGGCTTGGCAACGCTGACTGCTGCTTTGATGGCGGCACGCGCCGGATTGAAGGGACGCAAGCGCGCGCGCGCGACGGCCTTGACCTTGGCGATGATCTCGCCCGCGTAGTCTTCGAGATGGTGGGACAGATCGAGCTTGGGCTTGGTGACAAAATCGACCGCGCCTATTGCCAGTGCCTGGAAAGTGATATCGGCACCCTGCTCGGTCAATGATGACACCATCACCACGGGCATCGGCCGCAGCCGCATGAGCTTGGACAGGAAGGTCAGGCCATCCATGCGCGGCATTTCGACATCCAGGGTCAACACGTCGGGATTGAGCTGTTTGATCATGTCGCGTGCCATGAGTGGATCATGCGCGCTGCCGACCACCTCGATACCGGGATCGGAAGCGAGCATCTGACTCATGACTTTGCGCACCAGCGCGGAGTCGTCGATCACCAGCACGCGTATCGGTGTAGCACGCCTATCCATAGTCTGTGTCGCCTAGAACAGTTCGACCTCGCCGCTCGCCGGCTTGCGTTCGATGTGGGCGCGGTAGCTGCCTTCCTCGGCGATGACGTCACGGCGCTCGGCGGATGCCAGTGGCTTGACCTGCGCGGCGCCACTCACAGGATGAAAGCGCACTTGGCGGCCGCAGTGACCACCGACATCCTCGCCGGCGATTTGTATACCTTCGTTGGTGAGGTATTCGCGCACGAACTGGATATTGCGCTCACCGATATCGCTCGCGATCCGCAGCACGTGTCCGCCGCCGACTATTTTGGCTTTGAGTCGTTCGCGGCGACCACCAGCCTTGAGAATGGCATTGATCAGATGTTCCATCGCGAACGAGCCGTAGCGCGCCGCGTCACTGCCACCGTCGCCCAGACTGATGTCGGCCAGGCGTCCGTCGCCGACCTCGGGCAGCATGAAGTGGTTCATGCCACCGACCTTGAGCAGCGGGTCCCACAGGCAGGCCGATACGCAGGAGCCGAGTGTGGTGGTGATGAATTCGTTCTCGCCCGTGGCGTAGTACTCGCCCGGCAGGATCTTGGCCACCACCGCACCGAGCTTGGCGTCAAAGCCTTTGCGGATATGCGTGAACTGCGCCGCGAGTTGGGCCTGGCTCCGCGTCTGTATCGCGTCGCTACTTGTGCTCATCTCGCACTCGCTTGCCGATAGGTCGTCCGCCCTATCAGGTCAAAGCGTGTGCAGGTACCTAACATGGTTTCCGAATGTCCGATGAAAAGATAACCGTGGCGCGCGAGCACGTCGGCATAGCGACCAAACAGGCGGCTCTGGGTCTCTTTGTCGAAATAGATCACGACATTGCGACAGAAGATCACATCGAACGGGCCTTTGAACGGCCATTGCTCCATGAGATTCAGCGGTGCGAAGCGAATCATGCCGCGCACTTCGTCCTTGACACGCAGATTGTCGGCACCACCGCCGGCGTTGGTAAAGAAACGCTTGAGGCGTGCTTCACTAAGACCCTGCTGGCGATTAGTTGGGTAGATGCCAGCGGCCGCCGTCGCGACCACATTGGAGTCGATATCGGTGGCGAGAATCTTGACGTCCCAGCCACTGTTATTGCCGAGCGCTTGCCGCAAGGTCATGGCGATGCTGTAGGGTTCTTCGCCAGTCGAACAGCCGGCCGACCACACGCGGATGCGACGGCTGGCGGCATTGGTCTTGAGCAGCACGGGCACCACGGTCTGGGCAAGACATTCGAAATGATGGTGCTCGCGAAAGAACGACGTCAGGTTGGTGGTGATGGCGTTGATGAAGTTCTCGATCTCGGCGTTGTTCTCGTCGCGCACCAGCGCGCAGTAGGCATCGAAGCCCGACAGGTTCATGGTGCGAATACGGCGCGCCAGGCGGCTATAAACCAGCTGGCGTTTGGTGTCGTTCAGACTGATGCCGGCATACTTGCCGACCAGTTTGCGCAGCAGTTCGAAATGTCCGTCGGTAAACGTATATTCCTGCGGCGCGTCCAAGGTCTGAGCGATAGCGAGGGAGGTCATGCTGTCTGTCCTGATCGGTATGGGTTCCGCATCCTGCATTGCACGATGACGACTTGGTCGACGGATCCGTTGGTGCGATCGACGCCGTCGCTGCGTTAGCACTGTTAGCTGCCGTTGTTCTGTCCCTTGGCTATGTTTATCCGTGGCGCTTGCGACCATGGATCAGTGGGCGTTGAGACCGAGCGGCACGGCGTAACCGGACACCATGACGGCGTTGGTGAAGGCCGCCGACGGTGTGCGGATCTCAAAGCTGCGGGTCTGGCGGCTACAAACGCCGGCTAGAGCAGCCAGGTACTGCAGTGCGGCTGCGTCGATGAACTCGACCGCACTGGCGTCGCAAGCCACGTTGGCATGGCTGCCAGCCGCCAGCTGGGCGTCGCATTGCTGTTTGAATTCGGCGATATCGCCGATACGCAGTGTTGTACGAAGAGGCATCAGGATCGTGTCGCCGTCGATGTGCGAGCGGGTGTCAGTCGTCATGTCCATTTTCATGGGCTGCTTACGTCGGAATCGAAGGAGCTTGCGTGTGGCGCGACGTTCACGATGTCAGTGCGCGGTAGCCGTCATGTCGAACTGTTCGGTGCTGAGCAGACGATCGATATCGAGCAGAATGATCATCTTCTCCTCGACGGTCGCCAGTGCGCGGATGAAGTCCGTGTCGACGTGGCTACCGAAGTCAGGCGCCGCGCGAAAGTGGTCGGCCGACACCTTGTAGACATCGGATACCGCGTCGACCACGAAGCCGATGGTGCGCTCCACGCCTTCATTGCGAACCTTGAGCACAATAACGACCGTGGTCGCGGTGTACTCGATGGCCGGCAGCGCAAAACGTTGACGCAGATCAATAATCGGCACGATGGCGCCGCGCAGGTTCATCACGCCGCGAATGTAGTCTGGGGTGTTTGGAATCTTGGTGGCCGGGCTCCAGCCCTTGATCTCCAGCACACGCAGGATGTCCACACCATATTCCTCACCATTCAACATGAAGGTCAGATACTGGTCCGCGTTGACCACCCCGCCGAGATCGAGATCGGCGACTTGCTTTGCTCTGCTAACTTCCATCCTCGCCTCCTAGGCAGCCTGGGAATGGTCTTCAGTGGACGAGCTAGACTGCCGATTGCGGACCAGCTCGATGACGCCGCCGGCGTCGATGATCATGGCGACCGTGCCATCGCCAAGAATAGTGGCGCCGGAGATGCCGTCGACCTTGCGGTAGTTGGTTTCGAGACTCTTGACCACGACCTGCTGCTGACCGAGCAACTCGTCGACGAAGATGCCGGCGCGGCGACCCTCGCCCTCGACCACTACCAAGAGGCCCTCTTTGAGCACCGTCGAGTGCGGCTCGATGCCGAACAGTTCGTAGAGGCGGATGATTGGAATGTATTCGCCGCGCAGGCGGTAGAGTTCGGCACTGCCGGTCACCGACTTGACGCGATCGGGCGTGGCTTGCAGCGATTCGATGATCGAGACCAGCGGCACGATGTAGGTTTGGTTGCCAACCCGCACCAGTTGTCCATCGAGAATCGCGAGCGTCAGTGGCAAGCGGATACGGATGGTGGTGCCGACCGCGACCGTCGATTCCAGTTCGATGATGCCGCCGAGTTCCTTGATGTTGCGGCGGACCACGTCCATGCCGACACCGCGGCCAGACACCGCGCTGATTTCCTTGGCGGTCGAGAAGCCGGGATGGAAGATGAGGTCGCGAATGGCTTCCTCGGACATCGTTTCCTCGGCGCCGACGATGTTGCGCTCGCGGGCCTTGGCGAGCAGCACGTCGGTGTTGATGCCAGCGCCGTCATCGACGATTTCGATGACGATGTTGCCGCCTTCATGACGAGCCGCCAGTGACAGCGTGCCGAAGTTCGGCTTGCCGGCCGCCGCGCGCTGTGCGGGCCTTTCGATACCGTGGTCGAGCGCGTTGCGCACCAGGTGCACCAGCGGGTCGCCGATCTTCTCCAACACGGTCTTATCGAGTTCGGTCTGTTCACCACTGATCTTGAGTTCCACTTGCTTGCCGAGCTTGGCACTCAAATCCCGCACCAGACGCGGAAAGCGATTGAAAGAGACGCTGATCGGCAGCATGCGGATGCGCATCACGCTTTCCTGCAGCTCGCGCGTATTGCGTTCGAGCTGAGCCAGACCTTCGCGCAGCTTGGCGAAATTGCGTGGCTGGGAGTCGTCGTTGAACTGGCCGAGCATGGATTGCGTGATGACCAATTCGCCGACCAGGTTGATCAGCGAATCCACTTTAGAAATGTCGACGCGGATCGACGCGGCAGCCGTGCTCTGACCCTCCCCCTGGCGGCGATCAGTCTGGCGCCTGTCATTCCGACGGCGGTCATCGGTTGCCGGCACGGCGCTCAAACCTTCGCTCGCGGCGGTGGTATCGAGCATCGCCAGGGTGGTCGGTGGCTCGCGGCTCAGAGTGATCTTGGCGTCGTCTTCGACCCACTCGAACACTTCACGGATGACGGTTTCGTCGACGCTGCCGGCGAGGGTGATGCGCCATGCCGAGTAGCAGATCTCGGCATCGTAGAGTGCATAGTCGGGGAGGCGCGAGAGGTCTAGCTCAGCGCTGTAGGGGCCGAGGCGTTGGAGTTCACGCAGGATGCGCACCGGGTCATTGCCGGTGGCGAACAGGTGCGGTTCGGGCGTGAATTCGATATGCCAGGGGTTATTGTTGACATTCCCTTTAGCCACGACCGCGTCGCCCGTGGCGGCGACACTGTCAGGCGCGGCGCCATGATGCAGTTGCTCCTCGAGCTTGTGGTGCACCTCGGCGACCGCTTGCGCGTCGAAATCCGTAGCGCTGCGCGCGGCATCAAGCATGGCGCGCAGACTGTCGACCGCCAACAGCAGCACATCGACCGCCTCGCGCGTGACCTGACGGGCGCCGCTGCGCATTTCGTCGAGCAGGGTTTCCAGGAGGTGGGTGAAATCGCTGATCGCACCGAAGCCGAATGTGCCACTGCCGCCCTTAATGGAGTGGGCGGCGCGGAAGATGGCGTTGACGGCCTCAATGTCGGGGCGTCCGACTTCGAGGTCGATCAGACCCGCTTCCATGACTTCGAGACCCTCGAAGGACTCCTCGAAAAAGACCGGGTGAAATTGCGCGATGTCGATGGACATGCTGCCTCCCGCAATGAGCCCTGGTGCGGAACGCCGGTGCTCGGCCCTAGCCGAGCACCTTGGCGATGGTCGCCAGCAACTGCTCAGGGTTGAAAGGTTTCACCAGCCAGCCGGTGGCGCCGGCGGCTTTGCCCTGGGCCTTCTTGTCAGCTGCGGATTCAGTGGTCAGCAACAGCATGGGCGTGAATTTGTACTTCGGCAGCTGGCGCAATTGGCGCACCAGCTCTATGCCATCCATGTTCGGCATGTTCACGTCGGTGAGGATCACATCGGCGCCGCCTGATTTGGCTTTTTCGAGCGCATCCTTGCCATCGACCGCCTCGATGACGTTGTAGCCCGCGCCTTTGAGGGTGAATGCGACCATTTGGCGCATGGAAGCCGAATCATCGACCGCGAGAATGCTTGCCATTGCGGGATCTCCTGAGCTTGAGTCTGCGGCGCTTGCAGCGATATTGGGTCTGACGGGTTAGCGGCAATGAACTTGAAACTCTTGATAGCCAGCAGGGGAAATGACGCATCACCTGTGCGCTATTTTTTTACCTGCTTCACTCTCGTCCTGACGGCTGCGGACAGTGAGCGCTATGGCGTCGCAGGTCGCCCTCAGAGGCGATACTGAAAATCGACCAACAAGTGTTCTGTGTGACGCTCGAAAACCAAGGCCGCAGGCGCGACTGTTCCAAGCCCATCGTGCGTGGGACAAAGCTTTATCGGTGTCTATTGGACCGACTTTTGTGCAATGGGCGTCGGCCATGCACGGCGTGTACACTTAAGCCCGCCTTTGGCCGGCGGACCAGTCGCGACCGGGCAAAAATAAAGACAAAAGAGGGAGACCAGTCATGCAACGCAGCGACCAACGCATCCTGACTACACACGTCGGCAGCCTGCCACGCCAGCGCGAACTGTCCGATCTGTTGATCGCCCAGGAAGCGGGTCAGACAGTTGACGAGAAACGTCTCGACCAGCTCGCCGAGGCCGGCGTCAAGCGCAGCGTCAAGGCGCAGGTCGATGCCGGTGTAGACATCATCAATGACGGTGAACAGCCGCGCGTCGGCTTTCAGACTTATGTCAGCCAGCGTCTGCAGGGCTTTGGCGGCGTCAGCGAGCGTGAGCCCTTCACCGATTTTGCCAAGTACCCTGATTTTGGCCAGGTGTGGGCCAACCGCGGCATGGTGATGTCCAAGGTGTTCGATGCACCGGCGGCCAATGCCGAAGTGCGCTACACCGATCTGGCTCCCGCCAATCGCGAGTTCGACATGTTCGATGGTGCCTTGAACGAGGTAAAAAATCGCTACAGCGAAGCCTTCATGACTGCCGCCTGCCCGGGTATCGTTTGCACCACGCTCGGCAACAAGTTTTACGATAGCCACGAAGCCTATGTGCGCGCCGTGGCGCGTGAGATGCAGAAGGAATACGAACTCATCCATCAGCGCGGCTATGTGTTGCAGCTCGACTGCCCGGATCTCGCGATGGAACGTCACGGCCAGTGGCAGCACGCCTCGCTGAAGGAGTTCCAGGACGCCATCACCATACACATCGATGCCATCAACCAGGCCTGTGTGAACATTCCGGCTGAGCGCATCCGCCTGCATGTGTGCTGGGGTAATTACGACGGCCCGCATGATTGCGACGTGCCGCTGGCTGACATCTTCCCGATCATAAGCCAGGCCAAGGTCGGCGCACTGTCTATAGAATTCGCCAACCCGCGTCATCAACATGAATATGCCGCGCTCAAGAAGTGCGGCATGCCGACGGACAAGATCCTGATCCCCGGTGTGATCGATTCCACGGTTAACTACATCGAGCATCCCCAGGTGATCTGCAACCGCATCCTCGAAGCGATTGATGCGGTGGGTGACAAGGAGCGCGTGATCGCCGGCGCTGACTGCGGTTTCGGCACTTTCGCCGGTTGGGAAATGGTGGCCGCTTCGGTGGTGTGGGCGAAATTCGCTGCGCTTGCCGAGGGCGCGCGACTGGCCAGCCAGAAACTCTGGTAGCTGCAAGTCGTGCGGCGCGGGCCCTTCAGTCCGCGCCGTTTTTTCTCGACCGAGACGTGGGTCGGACTGACGCGCTGACGCGGTCCCGGCAGCGGAGACTCCATGGATCAACTCTACGCACGCATCTTTGCCGATGCCGAGTTCCAGGCCTTGCAGCAGCGACGCCAACGCTTTACCTGGCTATTGTCGGCACTGGTGTTTGCCGCCTTCCTGATCTTTATCTTGTTGGTGGCTTTCGCGCCGGCGCAGCTGGCGGTGCCGATAGCCTCGGGCAGTGTCATCGCACGCGGCATTCCTCTCGGTTCGGCCACGATTGTTTTTGGTTTCGTGCTGACCGGCCTCTATGTGCGACGCGCCAACGGTGAGTTCGATCGCGACATGGCGCGCATCATCACGCGCTGTGCCGCCGAGATCTGAAGCGATGGCGCGCAACAACGGCCGCGCGCTGTTCGCGTTTGTCATGACGCTCGGCGCACCGCTAGTCCAGGCGGTCGGTAGTGATGGCCCGCTGCAACGCGAACCTGTGAACCTGCCGGCCATCGCCATGTTCTTGGTGTTCGTGGCAGTGACCTTGGGCATCACTTGGTGGGCGGCACGACGCACGCGCACTGCGGCTGATTACTACGCCGCTGGCGCCAGCATCAGTGGCACGCAGAACGGTTTTGCCATCGCCGGTGATTTCATGTCGGCGGCGTCTTTCCTCGGCGTCACAGGGCTCATCTACAGTGGCGGTTTCGATGGTTTGATCTGGGGCATAGGCGGCCTCGCCGGCTGGCCACTGCTGTTGTTTCTGTTCGCCGAGCGCTTGCGCAATCTCGGTCGTTATACCTTCGCCGACGCGGTCAGTTTCCGCCTCGCGTCCGGGCCTATGCGCATGTTGTCGGCGTGTTCGACCCTGGTCGTGATCAGCCTCTATCTGATCGGGCAGATGGTCGGTGCCGGCACGTTGATCCAGGTCTTGTTCGGTCTGCCCTATAGCGGCGCGGTGTTGACGGTTGGCGCGCTGATGATTTTCTACGTGACTTTCGGCGGCATGATCGCGACCACCTGGGTACAGATCACCAAGGCGGTGTTGTTGCTGTTCGGTTCGACCGTGTTGTCGGTACTGGTGATGGCGCAGTTCGATTTCTCTTTCGAGCGACTGTTCAGCACCGCCGTGCAAGTGCACAAGAGGGGCATAGGCATCATGTCGCCGGGTAGCCTCGTGACCGATCCGATTTCGGCGCTCTCGCTCGGCACGGCTTTGTTATTCGGCACCGCTGGCCTGCCGCACATCCTCATGCGCTTCTTCACCGTGCCGGATGCGCGTGCTGCGCGCCACTCGGTGTTTGTCGCCACCGGTCTCATCGGTTACTTCTATATCTTGATCGTGATCCTGGGCTTTGGCGCCATTGCGCTGCTGGCGCAGAACCCGGCGTTTCTGACCGAAGCCGGTGGCCTGCGCGGCGGTGACAACATGGCCGCCATTCATCTATCCCAGGTGGTGGCGGGCGATTTGTTTCTAGGTTTCATTTCGGCGGTGGCCTTCGCCACCATTCTCGCGGTGGTGTCGGGTCTGACCTTGTCGGGCGCTTCAGCCATCGCCCATGATCTCTATGCCAACGTCATCCGTCGCGGGCGCGCGACGGAAGCCGAAGTGATCCGCATCTCGCGCGTGTCGGCGATCGTGCTCGGCGTGTTGGCGGTGGTGCTTGGCATCGCCTTTGAAGGACAGAATGTCGCCTACATGGTGTTGCTGTCCTTCGCGGTCGCGGCGAGCGTCAATTTCCCCATCCTGTTCCTGTCACTCTACTGGCGGCGTTTGACCACGCGCGGTGCGCTGGTCGGTGGCAGCTTCGGATTGCTGACAGCCTGTGTTTGCGTAGTATTCGGACCCACCGTGTGGGTCGATCTCCTGCATCACGCCGCGCCCGTGTTTCCCTATAAATACCCGGCGCTGTTCGCGCTAGTCGCCTGTGTCAGTGTCACGGTGCTGGTCTCGCTGACTGACCGCAGTGCGCGCGCGGCGCTGGAGATCAAGGCCTTTGAACACCAATATGTGCGCGCAGTGACAGGCTTGGGCGCGAGCGGCGCCAGTGCGCACTGAAGTCGATCTCGCAGGTCATCATCATCAACAATAAGGAGTGAGCCCATGGCCCTCGTAGTCACCAGTGAAAGTTTCAAAGAAGGCGAGCTGCTCGGCGCCGCGCATGTATTGTCAGAAGACTATGGCTTCGGTTGCGCCGGTAATAATCTCTCGCCGCAATTGTCCTGGAGCGGCGCGCCGGCCGGCACGATGAGTTTCGCCATCACCTGCTTCGATCCCGATGCGCCTACCGGCAGTGGTTTCTGGCATTGGGTGGTGGCGAATATTCCAGCGAATGTCAGCAGCCTGCCTCTCGGTGCGGGTGACCCCACCAAGGGCTTGATGCCGGCCGGTGCACTTGAAGTGCGCACCGATTTCGGCAAGCCCGGCTACGGTGGCCCGTGCGCACCGCCGGGCGACAACTTTCATCGCTACATCTTCACCGTGCATGCGGTGGATCTGAAGTCGCTGCCGGTGACTGCGGACACTTCGGCGGCGGTGGTCGGTTTCTATCTCAACTTCCACACGCTGGCCAAGACCAGCTTGATCGGCATCTTCCGCCGCTAAGGTCGGTGCGTGACGGACGACGCCCGGTCGTTGTCCGTCACGCCATTGTTGCCGCGATGACGGCATACTTGGCGTCATGAGCATCCGCAATCTCGACAGTCTGTTCAAACCGGCGTCCGTTGCCATCATCGGCGCGAGTGAACGCCCCGGTGCCATCGGCCAGGTAGTGACGCGTAATATTCTCGAGGCGGGCTTCAAGGGGCCGGTGATGCTGGTCAACCCGGGCCACGACGAATTATTCGGCCGCCCGGTTTACGCCGATGTCGCGAGCCTGCCCACCAGGCCTGAACTCGCCATCATCACCACGCCGGCCGAGACTGCTGTGCAAGTGGTAGCCGAACTCGCGACGCGCGGCACACGCGCGGCGGTGGTGATCGCGGCCGGTTTCTCCGGTGGTTCCGATACCGCCGGCGGACGACTTCGCCAAAGCTTGCTCGCTGCGGCACGCCCCGCGCTGCTGCGTGTCATCGGTCCCAATTGCCTCGGCATACTCGCGCCGGCGGTGGGTCTGAACGCGAGTTTCGCGCAGTTGACTCCGCGCGCGGGTGGCCTCGCCTTCGTCGCACAGTCAGGCGCGATCATCACCTCAGTGTTGGATTGGGCGGCGCCACGCAACATCGGTTTTTCGCTGCTGGCCTCGCTCGGCGACATGGCCGATGTCGACTTTGGCGACATGCTCGACTATCTCGCCAACGACGCCGACACGCGCGCCATTCTGCTCTATATCGAAGGCGTTACCCATGCGCGCAAATTCATGTCGGCGGCGCGTGCTGCCTCGCGCATGAAGCCGGTGATCGTGGTCAAGGCCGGCCGTCATGCCGCCGCCGCCCAGGCCGCCGCGTCCCACACCGGCGCACTGGCCGGTGTGGACGCTGTGTATGACGCCGCGTTCCGACGCGCCGGCATGTTGCGCGTGATGACCTTGGAAGACTTGTTCGACGCGGTCGAGACTTTGGCGCTGGCGCGTCCGCCGCGCGGTGAGCGGCTGGCGATACTCACCAACGGCGGTGGCGTGGGTGTGCTCGCGACCGACGCCTTGATGGATGCCGGCGGCACGCTCGCGGTATTGTCGCCCGAGACCATCGCCAAACTCGACGCGGTGTTGCCGGCCACCTGGTCGCGTGCCAATCCCATCGACATCATCGGTGACGCCAATGCCGAACGTTACACCGCCGCCGTGCAAGCGGTGCTGGGCGCGCCGGAAACCGATGCCTTGCTGGTATTAAATTGCCCGACGGCGGTGACTTCATCCGATGCGGCGGCGGCGGCCGTGCTCGCAGCCTTGCCGACGCCGAATCGATTTCCGCTCTTCACCAGTTGGGTGGGCGGTGCCGGCGCGGCCAGCGCGCGTGAGCGTTTTCGTGCCGCCGGCGTGCCGACCTATGACGCGCCCGAGGAAGCGGTGCGTGGCTTCATGCAGTTGATCGACTATCGTCGCAATCAGGCGGCGTTGCTGGAAACGCCGCCGTCTCTTCCCGAGGACTTCATACCCGAACTCGACAGCGCGCGCGCCATTATCGCGGCGGCCTTGTCCGAGCAACGCGAGTGGCTGTCGGAACTGGAAGCGAAATCCGTACTCGCGAGTTTCGGCATTCCGACTGTCGCCACGCGACTTGCCACCAGCCCGGAACAGGCCGCCACTTATGCTGCGGCCCTCGGTGGTCGTGTCGCGTTGAAAATCGTCAGTCGCGACATCACCCATAAATCCGACGTCGGCGGTGTGATGCTCGATCTTGCACCAGCGGACGTGCTCGCCGCCGCGCAGGCGATGGCGGCCCGCGTGCGCGCCGCGCGCCCGCTGGCGCAGCTCGAAGGCTATGCGGTGCAGGCCATGATCGAGCGGCCCGCCGCCCATGAGTTGATCGCCGGTGTGATCGACGATCGCGAATTCGGCCCGGTCATTCTTTTCGGCGCCGGCGGCGTCGCTGTCGAAGTATTGAACGACAAGGCTTTAACCCTGCCGCCGCTCAATATGAAACTCGCGCGCGATGTCATTGCGCGGACACGGGTGGCCAAGTTATTGGCCGGCTATCGTCAGGTCGCGGCGGCCGACGTCGATGCCATCGCCTTGACCTTGGTGCGACTCTCGCAATTAGTGATCGACCTGCCACAGGTCGCGGAGTTGGATATCAATCCGCTGTTGGCCGATGCCGAGGGCGTGCTGGCGCTCGATGCGCGTATCCGTCTGCGTCGCGATGTGAAGCTGGGCAGCACGCGGCTTGCGATTCGTCCTTACCCTCGGGATCTCGAAGAACTCATCACCAATGACGACGGCCAGTTGCTGTTGTTGCGCCCCATTCTGCCGGAAGACGAAACCGCGCTACGTGCAACTTTCGCGCGCCTGACTCCCGAGGAAGTACGCTTTCGCTTCTTCGTGCCGATGAAACTCATGGACCACGTCACCGCCGCGCGTTTCAGTCAGATTGACTATGACCGTCAGATGGCGCTGGTGCTGACCGTGCCAGGCATCGCCGGTGAAACGGAAATCTTCGGCGTGGTACGTTCGATCGAAGACCCGGATCGCGAGCAGGCCGAATTCGCCATTGTCGTTGAACAACGCATGGCGGGGCGGGGCTTAGGCCAACACCTCATGCATCGCATCATCGACTATGCCCGTGGTCGTGGCGTGCGCGAACTCTATGGCGAAGTGTTGGCTGACAATCACCGCATGCTGACGCTGTGTCGTGAGTGTGGTTTCAACGAAGCCAAGGACATGCAAGAGCTGGGGGTGGTGCGGGTGGCGATGCGTTTGTAGGGCGTGTTGCCTGTGTATCTTCGCCCTGTGGGCGGCGCGTGGCGCACAGGCGGCGCCCTGGAAGGAAGGTGCGCATGAATTGGGTGAAGGTCTGAAACTGAACTATCCAATTCAGCGCTTGGCTCTATCTGGAGCTACTCACTCGCCGAGCTTGCCCTTGTGGGTCAGACTTTAGTCTGACATTCATGAACTGCCGAGGCTCTCGGGGCTGAGCGAGTGTCAGACTGAAGTCCGACCCACAAAGGACTAGAGAGGTGGCGTGGTAGAGGCGTAGTGAAGCAGATAGAAAGCCAGCCCTGAATCCAAACTCCAAACTCTCCGCTCATCAGATGATCAGTTTCAGACCTGCACCCGGTGAACTCGCACGAGGGACCCACGGCAAGACAGGGGAAACTGGGCTGAGCGTTTTGCTCAGCCCATGGCGCGCCTACTTGCGCAGGAATATGGTCGCCAGTATCGCGGCGGCTATCGCGAGGGCGATGGCTATCCACTTGCCTACGCCGGGCTGCGGGGATGTCGGCGATATTGCCGCTGCCGGCGTAGCGGCGGGTGCTGCCGGTATCGACACTTCGCCACCACCGAGATCGAGATCCAGCGGCGCAGGGCTGCTCGCGGTCTCGATCTCGTGGCCACCGGTCAGATCGAAGTCAAGGGTGGCATGGCTCGCCGCCTCTTCTTCTTCGTCGCCACCGCCGGTCAAGTCGAAATCCAGGGGCGCGCGGGCTAAGGCCGCCGCGTCCAAAGCCTGGACGCGGGCCGCCGCGCTCATCACGGCGGTGCGATCGTCGTCGTCGCCCGTTGCGACACTGCCACGGCTAGGTAGGGTATGCGGTGATACGACGCGGGTACGGTCTTCGTCAGCGGTCACGGTCGGCCTCGATCATTGTGCAGTTGGGGAGCACGTGCAACATACCTAGCGAGCGGAAGAAAAACCACTGCGTTGAACAAATTTCCTGGGCAGGCCGGCAGGAGTTCGCCGCAGCGCTCCCCCAATCGCCCGGTTCAATGCCCGTGTCTATGGTGCGCGTCGGGAAAATGGGCGTGCTGATGTTGCAGCGACCCATGACGGTGCTGGTGTGTGTGCGGGGTGTCGTCCGATAGCGGCTCGTCGTGAGCGTGCTTATGGTGTGCGTCGTGCATATGGCTGTGTTCGTGCGTCAGCGCTTCGTGCAGGTGTTCATGCACGTGATGCTCGGTCAGATGCAGCCACACGCCAGCCGCCATCAAAACGCCGGCCGCGACCAAGGGCAAGCTCAGGGGCTCGCCTAGCAAGAGGGCGAGCAGGGCACCGAAGAACGGCGCTACGGAGAAGTAAGCGCCACTGCGCGCGGTGCCAAGATGACGCAAGCTGACGACGAACAGACTCAGGCTGACACCATAGGCCAGCAGTCCCAGCAGCATCGCGCCACACACCAAGGGTGGCGACGGGAAGTGTGCGCCGAGCAGCACGGCGAGAGTCAGATTCACAAGTCCCGCGCTCACGCCTTTGACGGCGGCAATCCAGGTCGCATCGGTGAGCGAGACCTTGCGTGTCAGATTGTTATCAATGGCCCAGGCCAGGCAGGCGCCGAGCACCGCCAAGGCCGGCGCGGAACCCGTTAATTGCAGATCTTTGGGCCAACTCAAGATCAGCGCGCCTGCTACTACCGCCGCCATGCCGAGAGCAATACGCCGATCGAAATTTTCCTTGAAGACGAACCACGCCAAGAGCGCGGTAAACGCCGCTTCGGCGTTCAGTAACAAGGACGCACTGGACGCCGCCATGCCGGACAGACCGAACATCAACAACAGTGGTCCGCACACGCCACCGGCGACTATCGCGCCGCTCAGCCACAACGCTTCACGGCGCGGCAGACGCACTGACGGTGCGCCTATCAAGCGGCGATATAGCCACAAGCCGAGGCCCGATCCGGTGTAGAGCAGGCCGGCCAACATCCACGGACTGACTTCGTTCAGCAGCAACTTGGCAAGTGGCGTGCCCATGCCGAACAGTAGCGCGGCCATCAAAGCAGCGGCCACGCCGGGTTGGCGCCAAACAGCGAGTGGATTCATGACGAGGTGACAGCGCTGAGCATGGCGAGCCTCAGCGCGGCGACTCTCCATAGACGAGCCCAAACAATTCGCTCTTGTAAGCCAGCAGTGTGAGTAGCGATTCGGAAGCCTGTTCCATCACCTCGGGCCGCAAGGATAGAAACCAGTTCTCCTGGGTGCGATAGGTCGGCGTGGTGTAGAACGGAAACACCGCCGCACGCTGTTGATCTTGGGTAGTGTTGGCGCCCGTGCGATGCCACAGCCGGCTTTCGAATACGAACACGCTGCCGGCCGGTGCTTCTATCGGCACGAGTTCGTCGAGGGCGGTATCCGTTGCTGGATTGCTCATACGTCGATGACTGCCCGGCACGACCTCGGTCGCGCCGTTATCACGCGTGAAGTCGTCGATACACCACGCGACATTGAGCCCCTGCGGACGCTTCGGCCAGGGTAAGGGCACGAACACCTGATCGGCATGCAACACACCGGCGCTCGCGCCAGGGCCGGTAATGTTGCCGGAGATATTGCTGAGCAAGGCCGGCCAGCCGATGGTCGCGCGCACGAATTCGAGCGCGAGCGGATGTTCCGCCAGCATCGCGAATAGCGGATCGCGGTTCAGCAGATTCCACACGCGGTGATTGCGTTCGTCGCGGTCGAGTGCGAAACCGCGATTGCGCCGACCATCCCGGTCATCATCGTCGGCGGCGCGATAAAGCGCGTCGCGTATCCGCGCCAGCGTGTCGGCGTGCAGCACCTCGGGCATCACACACAGGCCGTGTTCGCGCAGATCGCGCAAAGCCTGGTCGAGATCGCGGGTAGGAGGGGGAAGTGAAGGCGGCATGGGTTCGCGCGGTTCAGCCAATGCGCAACAGCGCGCGTTGCAACAGATGGATGGCATGTCTATGCAGACGTTCACCGGTGGCTAGCGGTGCCTGGCCGGCACAGGCGCGGGCATGGGTGCCTTCGATGATGATGGCAAGCTTGTAGCAGGCGAGTACAAGGTACCAATCGATAGCGCTGACATCGCGGCTGCTGCCTTGAGCGTAACGCGCAACCAGTTCTGACGCCGTCGGAAAACCCTCCCAGGGCTCGACCACCAGGCCATCGAGTTCATTGCCGTCGTCACCGCGCCAGGTGGCGAGCACCCAACCGAGATCGAGCAGCGGGTCGCCTATCGTCGAGAGTTCCCAGTCGATGATCGCGGCGAGCTTGGCGCTGTCGGTCTCGAACATGACGTTGGCCAAATGATAGTCGCCATGGATGATGCCGGGCTGGTATGACGAGGGACGATGAGCGTCGAGGAAACGCGCGATGCGTTCGACGTCCGGCAGGCCGCCAGCGCCCGGCCATCCCGCATATTTTTCATAGCTCGCCAGCTGGCCGCGCCAACGTTCGACCTGACGTTCGAGATAGTTCTCGGCCTTGCCGAAGTCCTCAAGACCGACTGCGCGGTAATCGACGCGGCCGAGGGCGGCAATCGCGTCAATCAGGGCGAAACCCATGTCGCGACGGAGAGCGGGTGAGCCGCGATGGAGTTCGGGCAGAGCGACTGTCGCGTTGAAACCATCGACCGCTTCCATGAGGTAGAAAGCCACACCCAACACCGAGTCATCGCTACAGGCGGCGATCAGACGTGGATGCGGTACTTCGCTGTCGGCCAATGCACCCAGCACCCGCGCTTCACGACGCATGGTGTCGTTGCTGGTCGCCATCGGCACCGCCGGCGGTCGACGCAAGACAAAGGGACGCCCCCCCTTGATGAAGCGGAACAGCAGGTTCTGCGTGCCACCCGCCAGTCGCGTGACTGCCGTAATGGGCGCGCTACTGAAGCCCTGCGCCACCATCCAGGTCGATAGACGCGCAGCGTCGATATGACCTTGCCAGGGATCATCATCGACATTGGCTTCGTGAGGCGTTTGCATGGTGCGGATACGCGCCGTCAGGCAACTTTGACGTTGCGCAACGCGGCCGGCACCACCGGTGGCTTGCCCTTGAAGCGCGGCATCACTTCGTTGGCGAACAGCCGCATCGAGTCACGTACATGTTTGTCATCCAATCCACCGACCTGCATCCACAGAATGACTTCCTGCTGCCCCATGTCGTTGCGTACCTCATCCATGCGTTGCGCGGCGAATTCCGGCGTACCAAGAATGAGATTGCCAATCTCGTTCAAGGTCTCGACCGGAAAGCCGCCTGCTTCGTGATAGGCGTCCGCCGCGGCCGCGAAAGCTTCATAGGACTTCGGTGACTTCGCGCCCTGCGGTACCAAGGACAGCAGGGTATCGAAATACCACTTCAAGGCGCTGGCCGAACGCTGCTTGCCTTCGGCGAAGCTGTTCGCGACATGGGTGATCCACAGCAAGGGAAAATCGAGGCTCTCGGCGGCATGACCGTTCTGCATGAGTTTGCGTTTGGCCTCCAGGCAGAAGGACTTCAACTCGGCGAGCGGCATCAAGGTTGCGGCCTGAATGATGTTGAGATTCTTGGCCGCGACCATGCCGAAAGTCTCAGGACTGATGGCGGCAACATGAATAGGCACGGGCTTTTGTAGCGGCTGCGGATGGCATTCCACTTCTTCGAGTTGCCAATGCTTGCCCTGATAAGAGAACTTCTCGTTGTTCCACAGGCCGAGCACAATATCGAGAGATTCCTGAAACAGTTCGCGACTGTGATCCTGTCTATCGGCCAGCCCCATGTTCTTGAACTCTAGCGGTTGATAGGCGCGGCCCACGCCGAAATCGAGTCGTCCATTGCTGATCACATCGACCATCGCGAAATCTTCCGCCGTGCGCACCGGATTGTCGAAGGGCAGGATAGTGACCGCCGTGCCGATACGCATGGTGGTGGTACGTTCGGCGATCGCGGCAGCCGCCACCGCCAGGCGTGGCATCGAGCCATACAGGGAGCCGTGGTGCTCGGCCAACCAGACACTCTCGTAGCCGAGTTCCTCGCCGTACTGAATCTGACCCATCATGCGCGTCCAGGCTTTGCGGTAATCGCCGTCCGGCGCCTCGAGCACGTAGAACAATCCGAACTTCATGATGCGACTTCCCCGAGTGTATGGTCTGGCGGCGAACCTAGGCTTTTGCGCGATGCCGAGCGTCAGCGTAGCAGTTAGGATGCGATCTGTAGCAGACACTACAAATCGCCGCAAGCGGCAGCGCCGCTATCCGCAGTGCAATATTTTTTGGCGCTTTGGTGAAGGCGGCGATTCGACTAGATTAGTCAGCGCCTGCCACGGCGTGGCAACGGTGCACGAGTTCAGCAACCCACAAATCACGTACGGTGTCACCGTGCCAAGGGAGCGTCGATGATCAAACTCGCAGTGTTGTTGAAACGCAAAGCAGGTATGTCGTTCGAGCAATTCGATCGTTACTGGGATGGCATCCATGGCGATCTGGTGATCAGCCTGCCGGAGTTCACTCAGCACGTCGCTCGCTACAGTCAGGCGCACATCATCGATCCCAACTACGGCGGTGAAGGCATGGCCTGGAAGCGTGCCGATTTCGATGGCATCGCCGAGGTGTGGTTCGACAGCACGGCGCACATGACACGCGCTTTCAACGAACCGCGTTTCGTCGATGTGGTCGGTCAGGACGATGCGAAGTTCATCGACCCGCAGGCAGTGTCGGTGATGGTGACCGAGGAAATCGAGAAGATTCCCTTGAACGGATCACCCAAGGTCAAGCTGTCGGTCGCCATCGGCCGGCGTAAGGGCATGAGCTTCGAACAATTCGATCACTACTGGAATCACATCCACGGCGCCATCGTCACCAGTGTGCCGGAGTTCACCCGCCATGTGCGGCGCTACGTGCAATCCCATCTGGTCAGCGACTATAGCGGCACAGGTGACGCGAGCAAGCTCAGCACGCAATGGCGCAAGGCGCCTTATGACGGTATCGCCGAACTGTGGTTCGACAGCATCGCCGACATGGTCACCGCCTTCAACGAACCGAAATTCATGGAGAAGATCGCGCCGGATGACGAGATGTTCGTCGAGGGTGCGACCACCCAGCTATTCACGTTGAAGGAAATCGAGAAATTTCCACTCAAACGCCGCATGTACGACGACTGACCATGGCGGCGAACGTTCGACAATTGCGGCGCGACAGCGTGCTCGAAGGCGTGGTTGATCACCTGCTCGAGCACGGTCTTGGCAATGCCAGCCTGCGCTCGTTGGCGGCGGCGGTCGGCACCAGCGATCGCATGCTGCTCTATTACTTCTCAAACAAGGACGAGCTGATGCTGGAGGCCTTCGCCACCCTCGTGCAGCGTCAGTCGGCCTTGCTGGACAAGATACTGCCGAGCGGGCGGCAGCCCTTCGAGGTGCTGCTGGCGCGGATGTGGCAGATCCTGAAAGCGCCCGACTACGAGCCCTATATGCGTATCTGGTACGACGCGCTCGGCCGCGCCTCCCAGGGCGAGGAGCTGTATCGCACGCTCACCAGTCGCGTCCTGGATCTGTGGTTTGAATGGTTCGAACCCCATTCATCTGCGCCTTCGACGAAACGTCGCGACGAGATTGCGGCGGTGATCGCCACGGCCTGCGGGCTGGTGATGCTGCGTTATCTCGGGCGGGCGAAGGAAGCAGAGAGCGCGGCGCGCGCACTGTCGGGTGGTAGGACGGCCGCGCGCCAGTCGGCGGCGCTTACGGTGAAGTCAGCGCCGCCACGCACATCGCGGCTGCGTACGCAGCGCTAAGATCGCTTGAGCGCTCAACGCGCCATCCTGCTTGTTAGCGTTGCTCACCCAGGGCCTGGCGATAGTAGTTGCACAAGCGCGCGCTCACGCGTTGGCGTTTGGCCAGCGTCTCGGCAGCGGCGGCCTGCGCCGCGCTCGCCTGCGCGTCACCGAGCTGCCGATAGACCAAGGCCAGTTCATATATCGCACTGACCTGCATGGCATCGTCGTAGGCCGGTGTGGCCAGTGCCTCTTTGAACAAGGCGACAGCGTCTGCGACATCGCCCTGATCACGCGTCGCGCGGGCCAACAGCAGGCGGCCTTGAAAACTGCGTGCTCGTTCCGGGATACGCTTTTCTACCGCGATAGCCTGGCCAAAATCGCCGGCGGTCTGATGAGCGAGTGCGAGATTCTCGAGCGCGAAGTGTGAGTCAGGACGGGCGGTGACGGCCCACGAAAACAAGGACACGCCGTCGTGCCACAGACGCGTGATGCTGAGATTGGTGACGGCCAGCGCGCATAGCCATAGCGCCGTGAGCAGCCACAACCAACGGCGTGTGCGCGGCGCAGGGTGGTTGATGCCTGGGCCGCTCAAGGCGGTCAGCGTGGCGGCGAAAATGGGAAAATACAGATAACGGTTTTGTACCAGGTCGAGGCGCAATGGCACGAGATTGGCGGCGGGTGCGAGCGCCAGCGCCCACACGCTGAAGGGCAGCAGTGCCGGCCAGCGCAGACCGGCGACAGCCAGCACCAGTGCCACCGCGCCGAGGCCGGCATAGCCATAGACCGCGCCCGGGTCGCTGCCCATCTCATGCAGTGGCGCAAGATTCCACAACGGCAACAGCGTCATCTGCAGATAAGTGCCGAGCGTGCGCGCAATCAACAGCAGATGCTCGCCAGCGGCGTTGTGGGTTTGCACCTGAAAGGCAGTGTCCTTGACCAGGGGCAGCTGCAAATAGCCGACACGCAGGGACAGATAGAGGGCACAGCCCGTGAGCAAGGCGGCGCCGTGCCAGCCGGCTTGCGTCGCGATCGCAGGCCTGTCATGCAGGCTCGCACGACGGACCATGCATGCCACCAAGAGGGGCCCGACCGCGACATAGGCCAGAGTCGATTCCTTGCAACACAAGGCCGCGAAGAAGGCGAGCGTCACAGCGATGAAGCGTCGCGACGGCGATTCGATGCGTGTCGCGGCCAACAGGCTCAGCAACAGAAAGAACGTGTAGAACAGATCGAAGCGGCCGGACACCCACACGACAGGTTCCACCAGTATGGGATGGATGGCCAACACCGTGATGGCGAGCGGCAGCAGCAAAGCTGGTCTTGCGCTATGTGTGCGCCGCGCAAGCGCGATCACCAGCCACAGGTTCAGCAAATGCAGGGCGAGATTCAAGCCATGCAGGAAGACCGGGCTCTGACTGACGGCGAGTTGCAGGGTCAAGACTGCGGCCACCAGCGGCCGATAATAAGAGACCAGGGTATGGTCGGTGAGATTGGTCTTCAGCAGCGAGAGCAAGTCATGGCGGCGGAATTCGTTCACCCAGATCTGATCGTCCCACACCAACTCGAAGCCGAGCGCGGCGCCATAGAACACCGCAACCAGTACGCCGGCGAGCAGCGCACAGCCCCACGCGCTGGTGAAGAACACCTCGTGAGCAGCAGTTTTCTCTGACGACATGGAAGGCAATAGCGTGCCGAAAGACGATGCCTTAAGTGACAGATGGTCGAGCGCGATAGCGCGCTAGATCACTTGCAGCGGCAGGGATTTCAAACCGACCAGACGATTGTTCGGCATCCACTGCGGTACGCCGTCCGGTCGGAAATTCAAATCCGAACGTAACAACTCCTCGAACACCACGCGCAGTTCCAGCCGCGCCAGCGACGAGCCCAGACAGAAATGCACGCCCGCACCAAAGCCGAGATGCTTGTTCGGGTTGCGCGCGATGTCGAATTCAAAGGGACGCTCGAACACCCGCTCGTCACGATTGGCCGACATTTCCCAGAAGGTCACCTTGTCGCCCTCGCGAATGCGCTTGCCTGAATGTTGTAGGTCGCGGGTCGCGGTGCGGCGCTTGTAACAGGAGGGCGTGGTCCAGCGCACGATCTCTTCGACCGTGGTCTTGAGCAGGTTTGGCTCGGCGCGCAGCCGCGCGTAAGCATCGGGTCGTTCGATGAGCGCCAGCAGGCCGCCGCTGATAGAGCGCGTGGTGGTTTCGGCGCCAGCCGGGAACAACAGGCCGAAGAAGGAACGCAGTTCATGATCCGAGAGCGTTGAACCATCGGCCTCGAAGCGCGCGTGGACTATGGTGGAGAAGATGTCGTTCTGCGCTTGTGCGCGCTTGGCTTCGATCAAGCCTTGCGCATAGCGCCTGACCTTGCGCACGTATTCCTCGGCGATGACCTCATCGGAGGGTGCGGCGATGCCCTGGTCTATCCAGTCGGCGAGCATCAGGCGATCCTCTTCCGGCACACCGAGCACGATGCAGATGGCCTGGGTCGGAATCTCACGCGCGACCTTGAGCGCGAAGTCGATGTGCTCGCCGCGTTGCAAACCGCCCAGCAGGGCGCGCGTGCGGCGGCGCAGTTCGTCTTCCAGCGCAGAGATGGCCTTGACGCTGAAGCCTTCGTTGACGATCGCGCGCAGCCGCTTGTGCAGCGGATCGTCAGTCTGGTTCATGACCCTACCGGCCGACACTTCGTCCTTGATGGTGGTGCCGCCAGCGGTGCGCGTGCCGCCCTTGTCGGAAGAGAAGGCCTGCGGGTCCATGATCACGCTATCGACGTCGGCATAACGACTCACCACCCAGAAGCCCTCGCCATCGGGTGTGATGGCCGTAGGCTCGTGCCAGTACAAGGGCTCGTGGGCGCGCAACCAGGTGAAGAACGCGTGGGGAAAACCTTGGGCGAAGGTCTGACTATCGGAGAGATCGAGGAACGGCGTATCCATGGATATGACTCTGGTGTTGAACGTCGAACCCATCATGCATCGACGCTGCACGCACGACCATTGATCGTCGCGCGCAATAAGCGCGTGCCGCACACGGGCTCACGATTAGAGCACCGCCTATCGGGCAATTCCAGCGCAGGGCAGGGCGGTTATACTCGGACTGCAACACAGGACCTACCACGGTCTTGCGTGTTATCTGAAGGAGATTGCGATGTCCAGTACGAGTCCCGCGTCGTCCGTGCCAGCGACCGAAGCCGAGGAAGTCTTTGACGCGGTCATCATCGGTGCTGGCATCTGTGGCATGTATCAACTTCATCGTCTGCGCGAGCTGGGATTGTCAGTGCGGGTGTTCGAAGCCGGTGCCGGTGTGGGTGGCACCTGGTATTGGAATCGTTACCCGGGTGCGCGTTTCGATTCGGAGTCCTATACCTATGGCTACTCGTTTTCCAAAGCGCTCATGCACGAATGGGATTGGAGCGAGCATTTCTCGGCCCAGCCCGAGACGCTGCGCTATCTGGAATTCGCCGCCAGCAAGTTCGATCTCAATAAGGACATCCGTTTCACCGCGCGGGTGAAATCGGCGCACTACGATGCCGAGCGCAATGTCTGGAAGATAGTTACCGAGCACGGCGAACAGGTCGAGGCCCAATATCTGATCACGGCGGTCGGTGTCTTGTCCGCGCCCTATACGCCGAGCATCCCCGGCCGCGAAGATTTTCAGGGCGAGATCTGGCATACCGCGCAATGGCCTCATCACCCGGTTGATCTCAGCCACAAGCGCGTGGGCGTGATCGGCTCCGGTGCGACGGCAGTGCAGCTCATCACCGAAGTGGCCAAGAACGTCGGTCATCTGACCGTCTTCCAGCGCACCGCGAACTACTGTATCCCGCTCAATAATCGCGCCATCGCAGCCGCAGAGCAGGCCGCGCTCAAGGCGCGCTATGCCGATATGTTCGCGCGCTGCCGCGAGACTTATGCGGCCTTCATCCATGATTTCGATCCGCGCTCGGCCTTCGATGTCTCCGCCGCCGAACGCGAAGTCATCTATGAGCAGTTGTGGAAGGAGCCGGGCTTCGGCTTCTGGCTGGGCAATTTCCACGACATCATGACCAACGAACAGGCCAACGAAACCATCGCCGAATTCGTGCGCAAAAAAATACGTGAGCGAGTGCATGACCCGCTCACGGCGGAAATGCTCACGCCACGCGACCATTGTTTCGGCACCAAGCGCGTGCCCCTCGAGAGCGGTTACTACGAGGCTTATAACCGTGCCAATGTCGAGCTGGTCTCGCTACGCGACACGCCTATCGAAAGCATCACGGCCAAGGGCATCAAGACTGCCGCCCGTGAATACGAATTTGACATCATCATCTTTGCCACCGGCTTCGATGCCGTGACCGGCGCCTTGACACGCATCGACATTCGCGGCGAGCACGGTATCGCGCTCAAGGACAAATGGCAGGACGGGCCACGTACCTATCTCGGTCTGCAGATCGCCGGTTTCCCCAATCTCTTCACCGTGGTCGGCGCACACAATGCCGCCAACTTCTGCAATGTGCCGCGCTGCGGTGAACAGAATGTCGAATGGGTGACGGATTGCATCCGTCATATGCGCGATAGCGGCCTCAAGCGCATCGCGGCGACGGTGGCAGCGGAAGAAGCCTGGCGTGATCACTGCGAACAAGTGGTAGCTCACACCTTGTTCTTGAAAACAGACTCATGGTTCATGGGCGCCAATATCCCGGGCAAGAAACGCATGTTTCTCGGTTATGGCGGCGGTCTGCCTCGTTACCGCGAGAAATGCGCGGAAGTGGCCGCGCGGGGTTATGACGGCTTCATTCTGGAATGATGGTTCGAGGGGAGTAGTACGGCATGGGCGAAACAGGATTCATAGGCACCGGCACCATCGGCAGTCCGATGGCCATGCGCATCATCGATGCCGGCCATCGATTGCAGGTCTTCGATCTGAATGTCGAGGCGACCCGTGCCCACCAAGACAAGGGCGCGTCACGCGCCGCCTCGCTGCAGGCACTCGCCGCGACTTGCTCGATCATCTTGCTGTCGCTGCCCGGTCCCAAGCAGATAGAACAGGTCATGCTCGGTGCCGATGGCGTGCTTGCCCACGCCGCGCGTGGCACGACGATAGTCGATCTCTCGACCAATGCCATTGCGCTCAACCGTCGCATCGCCGCCGAGGCTGCATCACGCGGCATGCATTATCTCGACGCGCCGGTGTCCGGCGGCCGGGTCGGTGCGATCGCCGGCAAGCTGGCGGTGATGGTGGGCGGTGACCGTGCAGCCTTCGACGCGGTGCGCGATCTCATCGCCTGCTTTGGCGAGAACATCTTCTATCTGGGCGAGGCCGGTGCCGGCACGCTCACCAAGCTCATCAACAATCAGATCTTTCTCGCCGCCAGTGTGTTGGTGCAGGAAGGTTTCGTGATGGGCGCCAAGGCCGGCATGGATCCGGCGACGGTGCTTGATGTGTTGAAAGTCAGCTCGGCCGGCTCGGTGGTCGGGCGCGCCGGCCTGTTTCTATCGCGCAAGTTCGAATCTGACATCTTCGCCCTGTCGATTGCGAGCAAGGACATCGATGTCGCGCTGGCGTCGGCGCAAGACCTCGGGGTCGAGATGCCGATGACGACGGCGGCGGCGGCGGTCTATCACCGCGCTCTTGCCGAGGGTCTCGGCGCGCAGGATTTCTACGCGACGGTCAAGGTGCTGGAAGCGACCGCCGGCGTCAGCGTGCCGGCCTTGCATAAGCCGGTCAGCGTCAAGTCCTGACGCATTTGTTATTTATCCTCGATGGGCGGTTTGCGCGGCGCATAAACCTCTTCGACTTTGCGCAAGCCCGCCACGCCGGTCGGCCAACCGCCGTAGTGGGCAAGATGCAGCATCATCTCTTCGACTTTCTCGCGTGGAATGCCGATGTTCTTCGCGCCATGCAGATGGGTCTTCAATTCCTGCTCACGCCCTAGTACGGTCAAGGCCGCGATGGTGATCATGGAACGTTCTGCGAGTTCGAGACCCGGCCGACTCCAGATATCGCCGAACAGATTGCCGACCGTGACCTGCATGAAATCGCTGCTGATGGCGGCCTCATCGAGGGTGCGGCCGAACAGGCGTTGCATGACATTCTTGCCTTTCTCGATACGGGTGCTGTCGGTCATGGGGTGCTCCTTGTGAGCGATGGTCGATGTTTAAGAGGTGTGGCTAACTGCCGCTGAATTCCGGTCGACGCTTGTCGACGAAGGCGCTGATGCCCTCATGAAAATCGGCGCCGGTGGCACAGTCGACAAACAGCTCGGCTTCGAGTTGTAGCTGGGCTTCAAAAGTGTTTTCGCGCGAGCGATAGAGCAGACGTTTGGTGTTTGCATAGGCATGGGTCGGCCCGTTCGCGAGTCGCGCGGCGAGCTGCGCGGTGGCTGTGGCCAGCGTGCCGGTGGGCACCAGCTGATTCACCAGCCCCATGCTCGCCGCCGCATGCGCATTGAAGCGATCACCGAGCAGCGCGATCTCCATCGCCTTCTTGACACCGACCACGCGTGGCAGCTGAAAGCTCGCACCGCCATCGGGCGTGGTGCCGAGGTGGCAGTAAGCCAGGGTAAAGAAAGCGCTCTCGTCGGCGATGATGAGGTCCGCCGCCAGCGCCAGGCTGACGCCAGCGCCAGCGGTCGCGCCGGCGACACTGGCGATGATCGGTTTGGCCATGCGCCGCATGGTAATCATGATGGCGTTCAGATCATGCAGTCGCAGCAGGAACTGGCCAGCCAGCGCAGCGGCAGGCTGGTCGAGTACGCCGGAGATGGCCTTCAGATCGCCGCCCGCCATGAAATGTTCGCCCGCGCCTTTCATGACCACGCAGCGCACCTCGTCATCACTCTCAAGTTCGAGCATGGTCTCGCGTAGCGAAGCGCGCATGGTGGGACTCAGGGCATTGCGGCTGGCGGGGCGATTGAAGATCACCGTCGCGATAGCGCCGTCGCGTTCGACCAGCAAAGGCTGCATGACAAGATCCCGTCTGTGAGGAATGGGGCGCAAGGCGTGAACCAGGTCGCGCCGCGCGGGGACGCTTAGTCCAATGCCGACTCCGTGGCGGGATCGCCGCGCACCCGTGTATGCATCATCACACGCGGATGAGCGTGGTCGTAAGGGCGTGCACGATGCAACACGCAGCGGTTATCCCATATCGCGATGTCGCCGGGCTGCCAGGTGTGACGATAAACGCGCGGTTCACGACAGGCGAAATCCATGAGGCCATCGAGCAATGCTTCGGACTGCGCCGGATCCATGCCGGGGATATGGCAGGCATGACGACCGATGAATAGCGCCCTGCGCCCGGTTACGGGATGAATCTTGACCAGCGGCCGTCGCGGCGTGTCGCCCCCGCTGAATCCGTAATAGTCGCCGACCTTGGCCTGCGCACCGATGCGCGACTGCGAATAGAACAACGAGTGAAAAGCGGTGAGTCGCTCAAGCCGCGCACGCATGTCGACATCGAGTGCGTCGTAGGCGGCGCGCATGTCGGCCCATTCGGTTTCGCCGCCGGTCGGTGTCACGACATGGGCCGACAGCACCGAGGCCTTGGCGGCGAGCGGCATGTAGGAGCTGTCGGTATGCCAGCCTTCGTTACCGCGCAGCAGCTGCATGAAGACCGAATCTTCGCGCAGCGTCTGGCCGCGTTCGCCGCGATTGGAAATCGCGATGGTGGTCTTGCCTTCGACCAGCACTTCGATTTCACCGAAGCGTCGCGCGAAGGCGACTTGCTGTTCGTGATCGAGATGCTGGGCCGGGAACAGCAGCAGCGCGTGTTCGTGAAAAGCCTGCTCGATGACGTACCAGTCAACGTCGTTGACTGCGCTCAATTCCACGCCGACCACTGCGGCGCCCAGCGTGCACCCATGACGCTGGGCCAAGGATGTGATGGTCAGGCTCATGCGCGCGCTCCCCCATTTGCTCAGCCGCAGTATTCCACGGAATTCTAAGCCTGCGACAGACCCGCGAAATGGGAAGGGGGAGGCCACCGAGGCGCTGACAGCGCGGCGCCTCGGTGGCAAGACTCAGAGCTTCGGCAGGATGTCGTGCACCAGGCGGCGCATGTCGACCAGGGTCTTGGCGGTCGGCGTGCCGCTGAAGGGCGGCCACAACAGTGGCATGGTCAGGCCGGCGTCCTTGTAACGTTTCAAGTTGTCGGTGATCTGTTCGATCGTGCCAACCAGCGTCGGGGTGAGCTTGCCGCGCGGCGTCTGGTCGGTTTTGTCGCGCGTGATATCAAAGGGCAGCATGCTTGAGATCTCGAGCTTGTCGATAGCATGACCGCCGCCCGACTTTTGCAATTCCACCTCGATGGCGGCGCGCCAGGTGGCGATCGCGTCGGGCGTGTCCATGATGCCTATCCAGCCATCGAGGCCGTATTGGGCGACGCGGCTCGCGGCAATCTCCGGTCGACCGAGACCACCGAAGAACATCGGCGGACGCGGCTTCTGCACGGGCTTGGCACCAAAGCCGCATTTCGGGAAGTCGGCAAACTCACCGTGATATTCGAACAACTCGTTGGTCCAGATGCCCTGCATGATCTCGATGGTCTCGATGACATGCTTGTTGCGTCGTGTGTAACGATCACTGGCGCTGGCGGCGGCGAATTCTTCCGGCATCCAGCCCGAGCCGACGCCGACATTGATGCGGCCACCGGAGAGTTGATCCCAGGTCGCGATCTCCGCCGCCAGCACACCGGGCGCGCGATAGGGCGTGACGATGACGCTGACACCGATGCGGATGCGCTTGGTGATCGCGGCGAGATAGGGGATCAGCGCCGGCCCGTTCAGAAATTCGCCGCGCGCGCTGACCGGCAGCGCGTTGGGGAATTCCTTCATGAAGCCAAAGGGCTTGGCGAGGCCGCCGCTATCCGAAGCCTCGGGTATCACGATGCGATCCAAGGTCCACACGGAATCGAAGTCCAGAGCCTCGGCCTCGTGGGTCAAGGCTTCGATTTCAGCGACCGAAATCTTGTCGCGCAGGTTCGGCAGATAAAGCGCCAGTTTCATCGGTAATCCCCTTTTGCCCTTGAGCATAGCCGCGCATGGCGCCAGCCTGCCCGTCTTGTTGTTACATCGTCAGGCCTCGAATTCTATGCGCGGACGGCGCGCCATACACCAGTGTGCTCGGCGCTTGCACGAGTCCGCAGCGTGTTCCACCATCGCTTCCTGAAAATATTTTCTTGAGGTCAAACCATGAGCAAGCAGATCAACTGGTACTACTTCCGCAAGGGCTGAACCAGCTGTGACAGCGCGTCCAAGTTTCTGGACGCAAGCGGGATAACTCCCAAAGAAAGTGTGCCCGCTTCGCGCCGCTTAAGCGCGGAGGATGCAAGGGCCCTGGCGGCCGCAGCCACCACGGTCATCGTTGCCAAGGGCAAGCAGCTTGAGACCTATAAGCCGGCGGGCAAACCGACCGCCGAGCTTATCGCGGCCATGCTCGGCCCGACCGGCAATCTGCGCGCGCCGACCCTGGTCAGCGGCAAGACCGTGCTGGTCGGATTCAACGAGGCGAGCTACGCCGAGGTGCTGGGCTGAAATGCAGGACGCCGTCGACGATGCGCGGCGGCGTCCATGTCGACAGGCGCACTGGTTTAAAGATCCGGATGTTTGCGATGCCAGCTTGTGGCCTGTTGAAAGGCATGGGTCGCGCTGATCAATACACCTTTGGTCGTCAGTTGATCACACCGCGCGCGCCGCGCCGAAGGGCATGCGTACGCCAAACGCCGTGAGGAAGGCATAGGCCGACATCGTCGTCAGCGCCACCGTCGCGGCAAACCACATCGACACCATATAAGTCTGACCGCACAGCCAGCCTACCAGCCACAGCGCCGGCCACAGTGTTGGTGCGATCGCCATGAACAGCACCATCAAGCGCCACGGCTCGTCATTGCGGCGACTGCACAGGCCCGTCAGCAACAGCAGCAAACTCAAACCCCCATAAGCGGCCCAGTAGAAGCACAAGCCCAGCGCATCGACGGGTTGTTGGTCGTGACGCGCTGTGATCGCGATGGCGCCCAGCGCCGAGAGCGCGACCAGCAGCACACCAATGCGCGTGATCGCCTGGTCATCAAGCACTCGTGCAATCTCACGCGGCGCGCGCCAGGCCAGCAGCGCGGCGGGCAAGGCCCAGATCACGGCGATGAGCGGCAGACGCTCCGTCGCGCCGCGCCAGGCACCGAGTAGATCGAAGCCCAAAGGCGCGAGCAGTCCTTCATGCACGATAACCGCCGTCGCGCCATAGCCAAACAGCGACAGCAGTGCAGCGGTCGGCACCACCATGCGACGTCGCGCTGGCAGATCGACGGCGCCGATGTGATGCATCCATAAGGTCATGATCAAAACGCAGAGCACGGCGAGCGAACTCACCGCGCCTTGATTGATCTCATGCATGTCATAGGGCAGGACCATGCCGAACACGGCCCATTCCAAGCGCAGCACCGGCGCGGTCAGCAGCGCCGCCATCATCAAGGCCATGAAACCCATATGCGAACGGAAATCGCGACGGCGAATGGCGAGCACCGCCGCCGTGACCGCGCTGAGACAGGCGAGCGCCAAAGCCCACAGCGCGAGGCCGAAGGCAGGGCTGGCATAGATGTCGGCTAAGGGTGTGCGGACGAGGTAAGTGAGCGCGCCGATCATCGAAGCGCCGACCCCGACAATCACAATGCCACCGACGGCACGGTGAGCGACGCGATAACGTCGGCGCAGGGCCGGCACGAACTGCAAGACACCGAGCGTGATGGCGAAGCCACCGAGCAGGGTGTGCGAGGTCATCGCCGCCAGTGCCTTGCGATAGGTGGGATACATGAGGTGAGCGGAGCCCGGGCCGAGGGAATAGGCCTCGCTGGTCATAGCGGCCTGCACGCGTGCCCACCAGCCGGCGTCGTCAGCGCGCAGTGCAAAGTTGAATTGCATCGCCATCACGCCGAACAACACACAAATGACGGCGGCCAAGATCCAGGCCCAGGCGCGCGGCCGTTGCTGGCCGGTAGCGCTCGTCGCTGACATCGATACGGCCATAGCGCAATTCCTGACTGACGGTGAACACCCGCAGGTCATGGTAGAGCGTGCTGCGCGGACTGGGCAAACAAGTCCGGTGCAACCGTTACACCGGCGCGGATGGCACGGGTGGCGGATGTTCTGTCCACCACCCGTGCATTTGAGCTTTAGCGGGCAGTCTTCGCGGCGCGACGACGGCGCGCCAACAACAAGCCCGCTGCCGGCGCCAACATCCACAAGCTGGACGGCAAGGGCACCGGCCGAATGTCATCGAGCGCGAAATAGAGCGGTGTATTGGCGCCGAAAGGGCCGACGTCGGACGAGGTCAGACTGAACTCAAGGGCCGATACCGCGCCGAGACTTGCGAGTTGCACCTGCGTCCATTGCTGGACGATGTAGTCCTGCGCGCTATTGGTGGCGCGAAAATCCGCTAGATAGAAATCCACCGTGCCGGTCACGGCATTGGTGTTGTCGCGCCCGACGATGGTGAGGACGAGGAAGTCCGGCTCAGTACCGTCCGCGCCACCGAACTGCTTGGCGAAGGAATCGCCGTTGCGCATCGACAAGGCGGTGTAGGTGGTGTTGGTGAACATTGCGCTGGCCAACACCGTCGGCGCATCGAAGTCGATGCGCGGCGCGGACAAACCGCCGGCATAGGCGAGACCATAGGTCGCGCTGCCGCCCGCACCGCTACCGGCATAGGCGCTGAATTCATTGCTGAAGCCGGCGGTGGTGGCGTCGGTGGTGCGCGAATAGGCAAAACCATTCCAGAAGGTCGCACCGCCGCAGCATTCATTGTTGAGGTTGTTGAAGTGCGCGCCGTGGGAGTTGAACTGACTCGCGATGCTGCTATCGGTGGGTGGCACCAGGCCCGACCAATAGCTGCCGCCACCCGGGCCGGCGTAGGTTTGTTCGTTAGGCATGCTGACATCCTCGAAGTCGATGGTGGCGGCATGGCTGAGGTTAGCTGTCAGTGCGATCAATGCCAGCACGGTGGCGCGTGGGAAAAGTGTGTTCATGCAATAGTCCTCGATGGGGAAGTGATTTGTTGTGGAGCGATCTTCAGACCGATGACCGTTTGCGTAAGGCGAGTGCGGCCAAGGGTGCCAGCATCAGCAGCGCGGGTGTCGGCAACGGTATCGGCGCTGGCGCCGAGGCATGCAAATAGCGCACACCGAGCGCTTCTAGATCGAAGCCGCCGCTGCCGGTGGTATGAAAGGGGTCGTAGATGAAATGCGGACCGCCGAGATTGCTCGGCCAGTTGTCTTTCTCGCTGCCATTGCCGACCACATCCACCAGCCGCACTTGGGTGATGTGGTTGACATCGATGCCCGCGACGTTCTTGAACAGATCGAGATCGAAGGGCGTGCCGAAACCCTGGCGATACTTGCCAGCGAGGCCATCTACGTTGGTGGGATCGGTAGTGCCGAAGGCGCCGACCGGCGAAGGCGTAAATGAAAACGCCGGAAAGCGGAAGAAGCTCGTGCCGTTGGATGACACTTCGACAAAGGCGAATTCGAGAAACGTATCGCTGAAGCTGTTTTCAAACACCGCGAAATCCCAGCCCGGACCGTTGAAGATCGAGCCGCTGAAAGTCAGCGTGATGCGTCCAGCATCGCCCAGCGCGACGATGTCGAAGCTGTTACCCAGCGCCGGCCCGAGCGCCTTGTCGGGCGTACGAAAAGCGGCGTCCACATTGCTGCCCGGTAGATAGTGCTCATAGCCGCTGGCCCAGGCGGTGATCAAGCTGCTGTTTTTGGCGATGGCCGTCGAACCGCTCTGGCCGGCGGCGGGCGCGAAGGGCCCGGCCTGCGCGCTGGCACAGATCGCGCACAACGCGAAGGCAATGAAAGTCTGGTGGGTCATGATTGAAGGCTCCTTGGAGTAGTGCTCAGAGGTCGAGGGAAAATTCCAGCATCAGGCTACGAGACGGCATCGGATAGACGGTGTCGCTGTAGCCTGTGGTGGCATAGGTTTCGTTGAGTGCGTTGTTGACGCTCAAGCCCAGCGCAAAGCGCGCCGGGTGCCATTGCAGTCGCGCATCGACCACTTGGTAGGCGGCGAGCCGGTGATAGCTCTGATTGTCGAAGTCGTTGCCGTCGAAGCGTGCGCTGACGTGCGAATAGGATGCCGAGAGGCTGAAGTGTGGCTGCAGATCCCAGATCAAGCCGGCAGCGATCTGGGCACGCGGCACCAGCGGCATGAAGGCATGATTCGTGTCCAGCCGCGCGTCGATATAACTCAAATTGCTCCAGGTCTGTAGTGCGGCCGTGAGCTGCGCTTTCAATTCGAGCTCGACACCGCGTCGCTTGCTGCGGCCATCGAGGTTGCGATTCACTTCGCGTCCACTCGCGACGTCGTAGCCAAAGAAGATTTCGTCATCGACGCGCATGTCGAACAGCGTGAGCGCCGCTTCGTAACCGCGCGCGTGACGAAGCCGCAGGCCGACTTCCCAGTGCTGGCCTTGTTGGGGGCGCAGGCTGGTGGTGGCGAGGATCAATTCGTCGACGTTGGGATTGCGAAAGCTCTCGCTACGACTCAGGAACAGATTCGCCCAGGATGTCGGCTGGTAACTGAGTCCGACTTCCCAGGCTTGGTTGTGCCAGGTCTGATCGGGACTTCGCGCGACCGCCGTCTCACCGCGACAGTTGCTCTGCACCGGGAGGTTGACCGTCACCGGCACCACCACCGGCACGGTCACGCCGGGCGCGATTTCGACAAACACCGTGGTCTCGACCACCGTTGGCACCAGGGTGGTATCGCAGACCCGTCGCAGGCGCTCGCCACGCCGCGTGACATGAAAGGCATCGAGCCGATAGCCGCTCTCGATACTGAAGCCATGGGGCAGCGCCCAACGCGAGCTTACATAGCCCGCGTGATCGGCAAG
>JAYWAC010000241.1:0-27812 GCA_043782755.1 Pseudomonadota bacterium
CACTGGCTTTCACCACAGGCTATTCACGACGCCATGACGGCCTTACCTCAGATTATCTCTGCCAATTCCCGATAGGCATAATTCGTGGGGATCTCTCAGTGTCCGACTGAAGTCGGACCCACAGACAAGAAGCGAAGCTTAAAGTCAGGTCTTCGACGCGAGATAGATGCTCTGCACAGCCTTGTCGAGTGAAGCATCGAACTCGGCGTCGGACTGCTGCGCGGTCAGACTCTCGGTCAGCGCACGCGAGAAGCTCGCGATCATGCCGTGCTGGTGGGCCAGTTTCTTGTTGGCGTCATCACGCGAATAACCTCCCGACAGTGCCACGACTTTCAGCACGCGGCTGTGCGTCACGAAGCTGGCGTAATGGTCGTCCACCTCCGGCAGCGTGAGTTTCAGTATCACCATCTGACCAGCCGGCAGCGCATCGAGACCCTTGTGCAGTGCTTCTTTCAAGATCATTTCAGCCGCAGCCTTGTCGGGGCAGTGAATGTCGACTTCCGGCTCGACGATAGGTACCAGACCGGCGGCGATGATCTGCTTGGCGACCGCGAGCTGTTGGTCGACCACGGCTTGGATGCCGGCGGCATTGGCTTGCTTGATGACCGAACGTTCCTTGGTGCCGAAAATGCCCTTAGCCTTGGCCTTGGCCAGCAACGCGTCCAAGGTCGGCATCGGCTTCATGAGCTGCACGCCCTTGGTTTCGTCTTCGAGGCCCTTGTCTACCTTGAGTATCGGCACCACGCGCTTCACGTTCCATAGAAAGTCGGCGGTTGGCTGTCCTTGGACGTCGCGATCCATGGTTGCCTCGAACAGGATCGCAGCGAGAATGCGATCGCCGTTGAACGACGGGCTGGTGATGATGCGGGTACGCATGGCATGGATCAGATCCATCATCTGCGTTTCACCCGAGTACTCGCTCTCGTCGATGCCGTAGAGCTTGAGCGCCTTGGGCGTGCTGCCACCGCTCTGGTCGAGCGCGGCGATGAAGCCGGCCTGGGTCTGAAACTTGGTCTTCTGTTGTTCAAAATTGCTCATGGTCATCCTCGCGAAAACGCGTCACAGGCTGTTGGATGCCGCTCTGGATCGCGGCTCGAATTTTTCAATAGGGATAGTGCGGATTATAGGAAGCCATGTTTAGCGGCACCAGCGCGCCACGGCCATCATCCGACATGCGGCACGAAATCACCGACGGTGACGATTTTGAGACCGTTAGTGCTGCCGGAATAGCCATGCAGATCACCTTTGGTGATGATCACGCGATCGCCATCGGTCACCGCACCGCGCGCCTTGAGGACCCGTAGCACTTCCTGAGTGACCTCGTCATAGGGCACCGCGTTGAAGTCGAATTCGACCGGCACCACGTCGCGATAGAGGGTGACGCGGCGCAGGGTCGCGGGCTCGCGCGCCAAGGCGAAGATCGGAATGGCGGTATTGACGCGCGACATCCACAGCGGCGTCGCGCCCGATTCCGTGAGCGCGGCGATGGCCTTCACGCCCATGCGATTGCCGCAATAGATGGCCGACATGGCGATGGCTTGGTCGACGCGTTCAAAGGCCATGTCCGGCAGCGTTGAGGATTGCGGGTCGCTCCATTCCTGTTCGGCGCCCTGACAGACGCGCGACATCGCTTCGACTGCTTTGTCTGGATAAGCTCCGACGCTGGTCTCGCCCGACAACATCACAGCGTCGGTGCCGTCCAGCACCGCGTTCGCGACATCGAACACCTCGGCGCGAGTCGGCAACGGGTGTTCGATCATCGATTCCATCATCTGCGTGGCGGTGATCACCGCGCGAAACTGACGACGCGCCAGCGCGACCAGCATTTTCTGCGCCGGCGGCAGTCGTGCATCACCGATCTCAACGCCCAGGTCACCGCGCGCAATCATGATGCAGTCGCTGGCGGCGATGATCTCGGCGGCATGATCGAGCGCTTCGGCGCGTTCCATCTTGGCAATGATGCCGGCCCGCCCGCCGGCCTGACGAATCAGATGCCGCGCGTTTTCGATGTCTTCGGCGGTACGCGGGAAGGACACTGCGATGTAGTCCGCGCCATGGGCAAGGGCGTGGATGAGATCTTCGCGATCTTTGGGCGTCAGCGCCGGTGCCGACAGCCCGCCGCCCTGGCGATTGATACCCTTGTGATCGCTCAAGGGTCCGCCGATCAGCACCTGCGTCTCGATGCGCGCACCGCTGACCCTTTCGACCGCAAGTACGATGCGGCCATCATCGACCAGCAAGGTGTCGCCGGCGCGCACGTCGCCGGGCAAGGCTTTGTAGGTCACACCGACTTGTTGAAGTGTGCCGGCGCCGGCTTCGAGTTCGGCGTCGATCACGAAGCGCGCGCCTGCGCTGAGCGTCACCGGGCCGTCGCGAAAACATTCGAGACGAATCTTGGGGCCTTGCAGATCGGCGATGAGACCTACTTCGCGACCGGCAGCTGCGGCGGCGGCCCGCACAGCCTGTGCACGTCGCGCGTGATCGGCGGCTTCGCCATGGGAATAGTTGAGTCGGGCGGCGTCGAGACCCGCAGCGATCAAGCGCGCCAGCATGCCGGGCTGATCGGTGGCCGGCCCCAAGGTCGCGACGATCTTGGTGCGTCTCATGTCGGGAACCGGCTCACGCCGGCAGCGGGACGTGCGGTTGGCGCGCTACTCATCCCTGGGCGGCGCGCTGTTCCAGGATCTCGATGGCGGGCAAGGTCTTGCCCTCGAGGAATTCCAGGAAGGCGCCACCGGCGGTGGAGATGTAGGAGACATCGTTGCTGATACCGAATTTAGCGATGGCCGCAAGCGTGTCACCACCGCCGGCGATGGAGAAAGCTTTGGACTTGGCGATGGCCTTGGCCAGGCGTTCGGTGCCGGCCGCGAAGTTGTCGAATTCGAAGACGCCTAGCGGTCCGTTCCAGACGATGGTGCCGGCCTTTTCGATCTCGGCGCACAGGGCGTCGAGGCTCTGTGGTCCCAGGTCCATGATCATGTCGTCGGCGCTGACCGCATCGACGCTCTTGGTGATCGCCGCTGTGGTTTCGCTGAATTCCTTGCCGCACACCACATCGATCGGAATCGGAATGTGTGCGTCGCCGGCCAACAAGCGCTTGGCGATATCGAGCATCTCGCGTTCGCACAGCGACTTGCCGACTTCCTTGCCGGCTGCGGCCAGAAAGGTATTGGCAATGCCGCCGCCAACCACTAGCTGATCGACCTTGCTGACCAGCGATTCCAAGAGATCGAGTTTGGTCGAGACTTTCGAGCCGCCCACGATCGCGACCAGTGGCCGCGCCGGCGCTTTCAAGGCTAGATGCAGGGCTTCGATTTCGGCCATCAACAACGGACCGCCGCAGGCGGTAGGCGCGAATTTTGCGACCGCATGGGTCGAAGCCTGAGCGCGATGGGCGGTGGCAAAAGCATCGTTGACGAAGATATCGCAGAGCGCGGCCATGCGGCGGCCCAAGGCATCGTCATTGGCGTTTTCACCGGTCAGGAACCGAGTGTTTTCACCCAAGGTGATGGTGCCGGGTCGCAACTCGACACCATCGATCCAATCGCTCGCGAAGATGACCGACACACCCAGCAATTGCGCGAGCGCAGCGACTACCGGCTGCAAGGAAGACTCGGCTTCGACCTTGCCTTCCTTGGGACGCCCAAGGTGCGACATCACCAGCACCGCCGCACCGGCATCGAGTGCCATGCGCAGTGTGGTTACGGCCGCGCGCAACCGGGTGTCGTCGGTGATTTTGCCGTTCTTCAAGGGCACGTTGAAATCCTCGCGGATCAAAACGCGCTTACCCGCAAGATCGAGTGCGCTCATCTTGAGCATGGTGTCAGCCTCGCGCCTTGACCATGGCAATGGTGGTGTCGAGCATGCGGTTGGAGAAACCCCACTCGTTGTCGTACCACGACAGCACCTTGACCATCGTGCCGTTGATGACCTTGGTATTGGAGGCTTCGAAGATCGACGAAGCCGGGTTGTGGTTGAAGTCGATCGAGACCAATGGCTCGTCGTTCACGATCAGAATGCCCTTCAGTGGACCATCCGCCGCAGCAGCGCGTATGATTTCGATGACTTCCTTGGTGGAGGTTTCACGCGCAGCCTGGAAAGTCAGATCGACCAGCGAGACATTGATGGTCGGCACGCGCACCGCATAGCCGTCGAGCTTGCCATTCAGTTCCGGCAGCACCAGGCCGACGGCGGCAGCGGCGCCGGTCTTGGTCGGGATCATCGACTGGGTAGCGGAACGGGCGCGGCGCAGATCGGTGTGATAAACGTCGGTCAGCACCTGGTCATTGGTGTAGGCATGGATGGTGGTCATGATGCCGGCCACCAGACCAATCTTGTCGTGCAAAGGTTTGACCAGTGGCGCCAGGCAGTTGGTGGTGCAGGAGGCGTTGGAGACCACGGTGTCGGTCTTCTTCAGCACGCCATGGTTGACGCCATAGACTATCGTCGCGTCGACGTCGTTGCCGCCCGGTGCCGAAATCAACACTTGTTTAGCGCCGCCCATCAGATGCGCTCCGGCCTTGTCCTTGCTGGTAAAGAGGCCCGTGCACTCATGTACCACGTCCACACCCAGATCGCCCCACGGCAGCTTGGACGGGTCGCGTTCGGCAAAGACTTTGATGGTCCGGCCGTTCACGATCATGGCGCCATCCTTGACCTCGACCTTGCCCGGAAACTTGCCATGGGCGCTGTCGTAACGGGTCAGGTGGGCATTGGTTTCCGCGTCGCCGAGATCGTTGACTGCAACGATTTCGATTTCCCCGGTGCGCTCGGCCTCGAACAGGGCGCGCAGCACGTTGCGGCCGATGCGGCCATAGCCATTGATACCGACTCGTATGGTCATGATTGAAGCTCCGTCAATTGGGCAGTGAATGAATTCTTAAAGCTGTACAGATCGCTGAGGCTGTGCAGCAGACCACTCATGCGCCGAGCAGCGCGCGCGCGGTCGCGGTGGCCTTGGCGGCGGTCAGTCCGAAAACCTCGAACAGTGCGCTGGCCGGGGCCGAGGCACCGAAGTGATCGAGACCGATGACGGCGCCGTCGAGACCGACATAGCGATACCAGAAGTCGGTGCTGCCGGCTTCGATAGCGATGCGCTTGCGCACATTGGGTGGCAGTACGCTGTCGCGATAAGCCGCATCCTGGCGCGCAAAGGCGTCGGCGCAGGGCATCGACACCAGACGCACTGCATGGCCTTCGGCCGTCAAGGTGGTGACCACTTCGCGCGCCAAACCGAGTTCTGAACCCGTTGCGATCACGATCGCGGTGACCGGCTGGTCGCTGTCCAGTAGCACATAGCCGCCGCGCGCGATGTCGGCCAACTGCGTCGCGCTATGCGTTTGTTGAGGCAGATTCTGGCGTGAAAGCAACAGGGCGCTCGGGCCGTTCTCGCGTTCGAGGGCCGCACGCCATGCGACCGCAGTCTCGGCCGCGTCACCCGGACGCCAGACGTCGAGGTTCGGGATCAAGCGCAGGCTGTTGGCGTGCTCGATGGGTTGATGAGTCGGGCCGTCTTCGCCAAGACCGATAGAGTCATGAGTGAAGACATAGATGCTGCGCAATTGCATCAGTGCCGCCATGCGCAACGCATTACGCGCGTAATCGGAGAACACCAGGAAGGTGCCGCCGTAGGGGATCGCGCCGCCGTGCAGAGCCAGACCGTTCATCACTGCGCACATCGCGAATTCACGCACGCCGTAATAGATGTAGTTGCCGTCCAGGGCGTGGCTGGTGAGAGCACGGCTCGAAGCATGGAAAGTCAGGTTGGAACCGGTCAGGTCGGCCGAGCCGCCCAATAGTTCGGGCAGCAGTTTGCCAAAATGATCGAGCGCGCGTTCCGAGGACTTGCGCGAGGCTTCGGCCTTCTCGGTCGCGGCCATGGCAGCCACGCTGGCGCTGGCGCCGGCGGCCCAGTCGGCGGGTAGGCGACCGTGCATGACACGCTCGAATTCAGCGGCGAGTGCGGGATGGGCGGCGGCATAAGCTTTGAAGCTATCGACCCAGGCGCGTTCGCGGGCGGCGCCGGTTTCAAGCGCGCTCCAGGCGGCATAAACCTCGTTCGGAATCACGAAGGGTGCGTGGGACCAGTTCAGCGAGACGCGGGTCGCGGCTACTTCGTCGGCGCCGAGCGCTGCGCCATGACAGCCTTCAGTGCCGGCCTTGTTTGGTGAGCCGTAGCCGATGGTGGTCTTGCAGCAGATGAGGGTCGGACGCGCGGTTTCGGCGCGGGCAGTTTCAATAGCGGACTTCACTGCGGCGGCGTCGTGACCATCGACGGCGCGGATGACCTGCCAGCCATAGGCTTCGAAGCGGCCGGGGGTGTCGTCGGTGAACCAGCCCGCCACTTCGCCGTCGATGGAAATGCCGTTGTCGTCATAGAACAGGATGAGTTTGCTTAAACCTAAGCTGCCCGCCAACGAGCAGGCTTCGTGGGATATGCCTTCCATCAAGCAGCCGTCACCGGCAAATACGTAGGTGTAGTGATCGACCACCTCATGGCCGGGGCGGTTGAAGCGCGCCGCCAGATGACGTTCGGCGAGCGCCATGCCGACCGCGTTGGCGAGGCCTTGGCCGAGCGGGCCGGTGGTGGTCTCGACGCCAGGGGTTTCACCGCGTTCGGGGTGGCCGGGAGTTTTGGAATGCAGCTGACGGAAAGCCTTGAGGTCGTCGATGCCGAGCGCGTAACCCGACAAATGCAGCAGCGAATAGAGCAGCATCGAGCCGTGACCGTTGGACAGCACAAAGCGATCGCGATTGGCCCAGGATGGATTGGCCGGGTTGTGCACCAGGAAGTCGCGCCACAGCACCTCGGCGATATCGGCCATGCCCATGGGCGCGCCCGGGTGGCCGGAGTTGGCGGCCTGGACCGCATCCATGCTGAGCGCCCGAATGGCGTTGGCCAATTCACGGCGCGCCGAAACGGCGGATGTCTCGCTCCGCTTTGCGCGCGGTTCGCTCATGCTGATCCCCTCAAGACTTGTGGTTGGTGCGCGGCGCGCACCGCCAGCGCGGTGGTACGCGTGGTCGGCGTACCCGTGATTTGGATAGATCGGCCGGGCGCGGCACGCGGACGCGAGACCGGCGCGACGCCTTGCACGGTGGACAGGATTCGCGCGCGGCGCGCGCCTGTCAGACCCGAAAAAAGAAGCCTGCATTTTAATGAGCCAGGCTCGATTGCGCTACCTCGTCGGACGGGAAACGAGACGAGTTTGTTATGAGATTAGACTGGCCTCGGGGATAATCGCGCACACTGACACGAAACCCGACGATCGCGCGACTCACTCGCTCTCGTCCTCGTTCGAATCTGAAACCTATGACGACATCCACCGCGCGCTCTGTTGGTCTTTCCTTTGAATTCTTTCCGCCGCGTACGCCGGAAGGCGTGGCCCGTCTCGCCACCACGCAGCGCAAACTGGCCGAACTCGCGCCGGAATTCTTCTCGGTGACTTTCGGCGCCGGCGGCACGACCCGCGATCTGACCCTTGAGACTGTGCTCGGTCTGCGCGCCGACACCGAGGTCGATACCGCACCCCATCTGTCCTGTATCGGCTTCGGCCTAGCCGACATTCGCGCCGTACTGACACGCTACCGCGAGTCCGGCATCACGCGTCTGGTCGCGCTGCGCGGTGACATGCCGTCCGGCACCAGCGGCTTCGGCGAGCTGCGTCACGCCAATGAGTTGGTGGAGTTCATTCGCCAGGAGACCGGCCAGCATTTCCGCATCGAGGTCGCGGCCTATCCTGAGATCCATCCCCAGGCGGCCGGCGCGAGCGCCGATCTGGACAACTTCCAGCGCAAGGTCGCGGCCGGCGCGAACGGCGCCATCACCCAGTACTTCTACAACTCGGACGCCTATTTCCGTTTCGTTGACGAGGCCCACAAGCGCGGTGTCGATATCCCGATCGTGCCGGGCATCATGCCGATCACGAATTTCTCCAACCTGCGGCGTTTTTCGGAAATGTGCGGCGCCGAGCTGCCGCGCTGGATGGTCAAGCACCTGCAGGAGTTCGGCGACGATCACAGTGCCATTGCCGCCTTTGGCGTGGAAGTGGTGACGCGGCTATGCGAGCGCTTGCTTGCCGGTGGCGCACCCGGCCTGCATTTCTACACCATGAACCAGCACGAGGCGGCAAGCGCGATATGTGCCCACCTCGCCATCCGCGGACGCGGTCGCGCGTGAGCTGCTGAAAATGACTACGCCATCACCACAGCGCGCCCTGCTGCTGCTGGTCGATGACGACGAGCTGATCGTGGATGCGCTCGGCTTCGTGCTGGGCGACGAGTTCGAGATCCTGTCCGCGTCGAACCGTGCCGAGGCGCGCGAATTACTGCGTCACACCCAACCGGCGCCGCAACTGGCGCTGATCGATCTCGGTCTGCCGCCCGAACCCCACGCACCTGGCGAAGGCTTTGCCCTGATCGGCGAATTGTTTGCCTTCAATCCGGCCATGAAAGTGCTGGTGCTGTCGGGCCAGGACGAGCGCCGCAATATCCAGCATGCGCTGACCCTGGGCGCGGTCGACTTCGTGCCCAAGCCCTGCGAGCCAGCCTTGCTGCGTGCGCGACTCAAACACCAATTGCTGTTGCTCGAGGCGGAAGGTCACCAGCTCGCACCTAGCGGCGGCGCGCGCGAACTCTTGCTCGGCGCCAGTGCCGGCATGGCAACCCTGCGCGCGCTCATCGAACAGTTCGCCGACACGCCCTTCCCGGTGTTGGTGGAAGGTGAGTCCGGCAGCGGCAAGGAACTGGTCGCGCAGGCCCTGCATGCCGCCAGCGCGCGCAAGCGCGGGCTGCTATTGACCATGAACTGCGCGGCCTTCAGTCCCGATCTGCTGGAGGCACAGTTGTTTGGTCATGCACGCGGCGCCTATACCGGTGCCGACAAGGCGCGCGCCGGATTCTTCGAAGAGGCCAGTGACGGCACCCTGTTCCTCGACGAAGTGGGCGAGATGCCACTCGATCTGCAATCGAAATTCCTGCGCGTATTGGAAAACGGCGAGTACTACCGACTCGGTGAGACCGAGCCGCGCCGTTCCAAGGCGCGCATCGTCGCCGCCACCAATCGTGAGTTGCGCGAACTGGCGCGCGCCGGCCAGTTCCGCCAGGACCTTTTCCATCGCCTGAGTGTGTTGACGATCAGCGTGCCACCGCTGCGCAGCCGCGGCGAGGACTGGCAATTGCTGCTCGATGCCTTTCAGCGCCAGTACGCCGCCAGCATCAAGCCCTTCACCTTGGCGCCTGCCGCCGCCGCGCTGCTGGCGGGCTACGCCTTCCCCGGCAATGTGCGTGAGCTACGCAACATCGTCATTCGCTTAGGGGCGCGGTATCCCGGCCAGTGCGTGACGACGGATCAGCTGCGGCCAGAACTGGAACTCGACTACCAGGCCGCGCCGAACAGCGCGGTGCGCGACGGGATGGCGTTGGAAAGTCGCTTGCGGCAACCCGGCTTTCGGCTCGACGACGAGCTGGCGGGGCTGGAACGTCAGTTCATCGAAACGGCGCTGCGCCTCGGCGGCGGCAATTTGAGCAAGGCGGCGCGCCTGCTGGGGGTTAATCGCACCACGCTCTACAGTCGCATGGCGCGCCTGTCCTTCAGCCCGCCGGCGGACGAATAACCCATGTACGAACGGCATTTCGGTCTCACCAAGCCGCCGTTTCGCATCACCCCCGATCCGGAGTTCTTTTTTCCAGGGGGCAATCGCGGTGCGGTGTTGGAAGCGTTGATCTACGCCACCGCTCGTGGCGAGGGCATCGTCAAAGTGGTGGGTGAGGTCGGTAGCGGCAAGACCATGCTCTGTCGCATGCTGGAGCGTGAGCTGCCGGCCGACTGCGAGATCGTCTTCGTCGCCAATCCGCGTCTCTATCCCGATGCCGTGCTGCATGCCATCGCCACTGAGCTGGGTTTAAGCGTCGCGCCCGAGGATTCCAAACTCAAGGTTCTGCACGCCTTGCAGGATTACCTGCTGGCCAAACATGCCGCCGGGCGGCGCGTGGTGATGTTCATCGAGGAGGCGCAGGCCATGCCGGTAGAGACGCTGGAAGAAATCCGCCTGCTCAGCAATCTCGAGACCACCCAGGCCAAATTGCTGCAGATCGTGTTGTTCGGTCAGCCCGAGCTCGACGACAAGCTCGCCCTGCACGAGATTCGCCAGCTACGCGAGCGCATCACCCACGGTTTCCAATTGACACCGCTCAAGCGCGAGCAGATTCGCGACTACCTGCTGGCACGCTTGCGGGCCAGCGGCTATCGCGGCGAAGGCCTGTTCTCGCCGGCCGCGATTCGCGCCATTGAGCGCGCCTCGGCAGGCTTGCTGCGACGAATCAACGTGCTGGCCGATAAAGCCTTACTGGCGGCCTACGCCGGCCAGGCCACGCAGGTCGAGCGTGCGCATGTACAGCGTGCGGTGGCCGACAGCGAATTCGGTGCGGCCGTCGGGCTCGCTCGCTGGCCAGTGCTGGTGGCCATCGTGCTGCCGGTCGTGGGTCTCGTGATCTGGATGCTGGGCAATGCTCAGGAATTTATCCCGCATAAGGCAAGCCAAGCGCCGACTGCTGCCTCGACGGCGGTGCTTGGACCTAAGTTGGACCCGTCGCCGGCCGCGCCCCCGCCGGGGTCGCCAGGCGTGCCCGACATCGGCGCGGTGCTTTATCCGCAGGTCGCGCCGGACACCGGGCTGGTCGGCCTTGAGCATCTGAGCCCGGCCGGATTGCCGACACTAGATAGCAAGGCCTTGCTGGAAAAATGGGGCGGCGCCGCAAAGCCCTGACCCAACCAGGCCGCCTGGTGGGCGGAGAACTGAGAATATAGTTCTTTATTTATTAGATATTTATAGTAGATTTATAATGTGTTATGTTGGATACGGGCGATCCTGAGCCGCAGTCCCGGGCCTATGCACAAGAAATTCAAAACGATAGTCGCGACGCTACTGGCGGTGGCCGCAGTCGGTTGCGCCGAGATCCGACCGCATCCGCCGGCGGCGCCACCTGCCGGCCACCTGAGCAATGCGCCCGCCGCTCCCGCGAGTGGCATTCCGGATGTCGTCAGCCAGGTGCCCTATGTGCCGACGCCTGCCGCGACCCCCGCCCAGGAACGCTACACCGTGGTGGTCAACGATGTGCCGGTGCGCGAACTACTGTTTGCTCTGGCGCGTGACGCCAAGCTCAACATCGATATCGGCGGCGCGATCAGCGGCAACGTCACGCTGAACGCCATCGATCAGACCCTGCCGCAGATCCTTGAACGCGTTGCTCGTCAGGTTTCGCTGCGCTACGAGGTCACCCAGGACACCATCGTTATCGCGCCTGACGACCCTTATCTACGCACTTATGACGTCGGCTACGTGAATCTCTCGCGCGATGTCGACACCACCGTCAACGTCGCCACGCGAGTCGCCACCACCGGTGACAGTGCGGTCGAAAACGGCAGCGGTGGTGGCGGTGGTCGCAGCAGCGGTGGTGGTGAGAACAACTCCTCGTCAACGCGCCTTGAAACCCGTTCTTACAATCGCTTCTGGGACACGCTGCGCTCCAACATCCTGTCCATCCTCGGTGAGGCCAACACCATCACCGGCGACACGCAGGCCTCTGACAAAGTCATCGTCAACGCCGAGAGCGGCCTCATCACCGTGCGCGCCACCAGTCGTCAGCACAAGATCATCGAGGAGTTCATCGATCGCGCACTGGTCAACGCGCGCCGCCAGGTCATGATCGAGGCGACCATCGTCGAGGTGTCCTTGAGTGATCAATATCAAGCGGGCGTTGACTGGAATCTGTTGTTGAACAAATCCAATTCGGCCGGTTTCAAGGTCGATCAATCGGTACTCGGCAAGATTGCCGACGGCGCGATCGACAACGCCATCTCATCGTTCACACTCGGCTACACCAATCCTGTCCTGGGCGATAACTCCGTGAGCGCGACGGTGCGTTTGTTGCACGAGTTTGGTGACACGCGGGTGTTGTCTAGCCCGCGTCTCATGGTCTTGAACAATCAGACTGCGGTCCTGAAAGTCGTTGAGGAATTGGTGTATTTCACGCTGAAAGTCACCGACAAGGATTCGACCGCCACCACCCAGGGCCGCACCTTGGTTGAAACCGATGTGCACTCCGTGCCGGTCGGCTTGGTCATGGCGGTCACGCCGCAGGTCTCCGCCAACAGCGAAGTGACGCTGACGGTGCGCCCGACCATTTCTCAGAAGATCGATGACGCCGTTGATCCTGGTCCGGGACTTGTCACCGCGCTGCGTGGTTCGTCGAGCAATGTCACCAATCTGGTGCCGGTGATACGCGTGCGCGAAATGGAATCGGTGTTGAAATTGATCGACGGTCAGATCGGCGTGCTCGGTGGGCTCATGCAGGACGACATGCGCGGCGGCAACCGCGACGTGCCGGGACTGTCGCGCTTGCCGGTGATCGGCCGCCTGTTCTTCCGCACCGAAGAGACCAACAAGCGCAAGACCGAACTGGTGGTGTTCCTGCGTCCGGTGGTGGTGCGCGATCCGAGTATCAATACCGATCTCAAGGACTACAGCGGCCTGCTCGGCACGTCCGCGCCGGTGTCCTCCGCTACCGCGCCAGCGGCGCCGTGACGGAGTGGCCATGTCGCGCGCCGCGTCCATCGCGCTGCTGTCATCCGCCGCCGCTGAGCAGATGATCAGCCGCGAGGCGCGCCCATGAGTCTGTTGATGGACGCCTTGCGTCGCGCTGAGGCCGACAAGAAGGCGCAGGAGGAACGTGCCGCGCGCGCCGCCGGCGGTGAAGCCGCCGCCGAGGGCAGTGTCATCACACGCATGTCGCCCTACAGCAAATCTCAGGACGACACCGTCCAGATCGATGGTCGCGCGTTGCAGGCCGCCGCCGCCACGATGGCCGATTTCGATCTGCGAATTGACGACAATCTCGATCGCAGACTGTCCATGACCCTGCCCGAGAGCCTGAGTCTCGAACCGCTGCAAGGGCCCGCCGCGACCGACGCCAGTGATACCGATTTCGGCACTCTAGCCAGCGATGTGGACGACGATTTTGACGCCGCAGAATTTGGTGCCAATGTGACCTATGCCGGGCGCGTCGAGCGTCGCGAACAGACCGGCACCCTGCCTTCCTCGCGTGGCATGGTCAGCGATCTCGATGATTATTTCGATCGCGCTCATGAGACGGAGCCGCCGCGCACCGCGCAGCGCAGTGAGGACGGTACGCTGGAGGAGGTCGCCGCCCATACCGTGGTCGGTGCGCAGACCGTGTTCCGCGCCGGCGAACGTGCACGCAGTGGTCGGCTGCTGACCTGGGTGGCCGCGATTGCGGCCTGCGCGGTGCTCGGCATTGCGGCCCTGGGTGTGTATTACGCAGGTGTCGAGCCTGCGCCCCATGTCGTACCTTCGCCGGAAGTCGCGCGTGACGTCGAAAAGCCTAGCCCTCATGAGCGAGCGCTTGCGCCGCTGACAACGCCTGAGTCCAGTGCCGCTCAGGAACTCGCCCGTATCGATACGCAACCGCCGCCGGTGCAGGAAGCCCCGGTCACGGCGGAACCTGTGCGCTCGGCGCCAGCGGTCGTCACGCCTGAACAGGTGCCGCCAGCGCCGAATACGCCGGCCAAGGAAGCCGTCGCGGCGAAGTCGCTGGCCGCCCCTATTGCGACGTATTCCGAGAAGAAACCACAGCGGGCCTCACCTATGACGCAAGCCGCCGGCCCACGCGCCGTGAGCGAGGAAATCAATGCCGGCGAAGTGCAAATCTCGCGCAGCCAGACACCCAACAATGTCGACGCCGCGCTGAACAAGGCCTATGCCGCCTTTCAGTCCGGCGACCTCGATAGCGCGGCCAAGCTCTACAACACCGCGCGCCTTGCCGACCCTGAACGCCGCGACACCTTGTTGGGCCTCGGCGCGGTGGCGCTCAAACGCGGCGATCTGCCGCGCGCTTACGACTACTACGCTGAAGTACTCAAGCGTCATCCCCATGACCCGGTGGCCAGCGCTGCGGTCTTCAACATGACCGAGGCCGAAGGCGAGGGCGGCGCCGCGCGTTTGCGTCTGCTGCTCGACGGTCATGCCGATGCCGCCTACATCCATGCCGCGCTCGGCAACTGGTATGCACGTCGCGGCCGTTGGCCTGACGCGCAGCAAGCCTATTTCGACGCCGCGCGTCTTGATGCTGCCAATCCCGACTACGCTTTCAATCTGGCCGTCAGTCTCGAACACATGGGTCAAGGTGTCGCGGCGCTCGGCTATTACCAGACGAGCCTGTCCTTGCGCGCCCAGCACGGCGCGGGTTTCAACACCCAGAGCGCGGAAGATCGCATTCGCGCCCTGTCCGCGCCGGCCTCGACCAGCACGCCGTGAGCACGCCGAAACGATCACTGCGTATCGGCGAGCTGTTGGTGCAGAAGGGCGTTGTCAGCTCGGATCAAATCCGCATCGCGCTGACCGAGCAACGCAAGAATCGCGATCATCTCGGCCGCATTCTGGTGCGCCTTGGTTTTGCCACCGAGGCCATCATTCTCGACGTACTGGGCGGCGCACTCGGCCAACAAAAAGCGCAGCTTTCGCAGGTGGTGGTGGATTCGGAAGCCATCCGCCTGATCCCGAAAGACATGGCGCGGCGCTTCCACATCCTGCCGCTGACCTTTGATGCCAACAACAATCGTCTGACGGTGGCGATGGCCGACACCTTCAATGTCGTCGCCCTCGATCAGATCGCCGCCCATCTCGGCGGTGCGGTCGAGATCGTGCCGCTGATGGCGGGCGAGGCCGAGATCGAGAAAGCCATCGATCAGTTCTACGGCTTCGAACTCTCGGTCGATGGCATTCTGCGCGAAATAGAAACCGGCGAAATCGACTACGAAAGTCTCGATGCCGACAGCGCCGAATACAGTCAGCCGGTCGTGCGTCTGGTCAATGCCTTGTTATCCGACGCGGTCAAGCGCGGTGCCTCCGACATCCACTTCGAACCGGAAGAAGGCTTTCTGCGTTTTCGCTATCGTATCGACGGCGTGCTGCGTCAGATTCGATCACTGCATAAGAACTACTGGTCGGCACTCGCGGTGCGTTTGAAAGTGATGTCGGGCATGGACATCGCCGAGACCCGCGCGCCGCAGGACGGTCGCATCACCTTGAGTCTCTCGGGGCGCCAGATCGACTTTCGTGTTTCAACCTTTCCGACCGTACACGGCGAGAATATCGTACTGCGCGTGCTCGATCGCCAGAAAGGCATTGTGCCTATCGATGAGCTTGGTCTCGACGACGATGTGTTGATGACCTTGAAACTGATGGTGGCGCGACCCGAGGGCTTGTTGCTGGTGACTGGTCCGACCGGCAGCGGCAAGACCACCACGCTCTATAGCCTGCTGAACCATCTGAACACCGAGTCGGTCAACATCATGACCCTCGAAGACCCGGTTGAATATCCGATGGGCATGATACGCCAGACCTCGATCAACGAAGTCGCGCGGCTTGATTTCGCGAGTGGCGTGCGTTCGATCCTGCGCCAGGACCCGGACATCATTCTGGTCGGCGAAATCCGTGACGAGGACACCGCCTCGATGGCCTTTCGCGCGGCCATGACCGGCCATCAGGTGTTCTCGACGCTGCACACCAATTCTTCGCTGGGCACGCTGCCACGCCTGCTCGATATGGGCATACGGCCTGAGATTCTGGCCGGCAATATCATCGGCATTCTGGCCCAGCGCTTGATCCGCAAGCTGCGACTCGACTGCCGCGAAGCCTACCAACCCAGCGAATTCGAACGCCGCATTCTCGGCATTGAATCGACACCGCGCGGCCAGATCATCTATCGCGTTGCCGAGGAATTCGGTCATACCCCGCACCAGGGCTACGAAGGGCGCACGGCGCTGATCGAAGTGCTGCGTTTCGATCGCGAAATCGATGAGCTGATCGCACAGAACGCCAAGCTCAAGGAACTGACGGTCGCTGCGCGTCGGCGCGGCTTTCAGAGCCTCGCCGATGTTGCCATCAAGCGCGTGCTGGAAGGCCTGACTTCGCTCGATGAAGTCTCGCGCGTGGTGGATTTGACCGAGAGGCTGGGCTGATGGAGGCCTACCGTTACAAAGCCATCAACGCCCAGGGCCGCATGTCCCAGGGGCGAGTCGACGCCGTCAATCCCGCCGATCTTGAAACCCGTCTCGCGCGCATGGGACTCGATCTGGTCAATTATCGCGAGCTGCCGTCGCGCAATCGCAACGTCACCGGACGCGGCATCGAGCGTATCGACCTCATCACCTTCTGTTTTCATCTCGAACAACTGGTGCGCGCCGGTGTGCCGATCCTCGAGGGCTTAAGCGATCTGCGTGACACGGTCGACAACCGCCGTCTACGCGAAGTGACGGCCGCCATGATCGAAGGTATCGAAGGCGGCAAGAATCTATCCCAGGCGATGGCCGAGTTTCCCTTCGTGTTCTCGCCAGTGTTCGTCAGCTTGATCCGTGCGGGCGAAGAAAGTGGCCAGCTGACCCGCGTGCTGGCCAAGATCATCGAGAACCTCAAATGGCAGGACGAGCAGGCCGCCTACACCAAGCAACTGCTGACCTATCCGGCGATCGTCACGGTCTTCATTTTCCTCGCGCTGTTCTTTCTCATGATGTTCGTGGTGCCGAAGCTGGTCAGCTTTCTGACCACCATGGGCCAGACGCTGCCGCTGCAAACTCGTGCCTTGATCGCGACCTCGAAATTCTTCACGGAATACTGGTATGTGGTGTTGTTTGTGCCGATGCTCGCGAGCATCGGCGGCGTGGTTGCATTCAAGACCAATCCGCATTTTGCCGAGCGCGTCGACGAGATGTGCCTGAATCTGCCGCTGGTCGGGCCGGTCTTGAAGAAGCTGATCATCACCAGGGTATGTAACGTATTTTCGATCATGTATGCGTCCGGCATCACGGTGCTGGACTGCGTGCGTAGCACCGAGAACGTGGCGGGCAATCGCGCCGTCGCCCGCGCCATGCGCGAGGCCGGTCGCATGATCGCCGATGGTGGCGGCATCAGTCGCAGCTTTGCTACCACCGGGCTCTTTCCACCGCTGGTGGTACGCATGTTGCGGGTCGGTGAGAACACCGGTGCGCTCGAAACCGCGCTCGACAATGTCAGTTATTTTTATACGCGCGATGTCGCCGAATCGGTGCAACGACTGCAAGCCATGATCATGCCGGTCATCACCATCCTGCTCGGCGCGGTGTTGTTCTGGATAATCGCGGCTATCCTTGGCCCCCTGTATGACTCGTTCACTAAGATCAATTTTTAGCAGCCCGTCGCCACGGGTACTCCTGATCGGTGGCGATCGCGCCGTTCTCTATCTGTTCGATGGCGCGCGGCTGGCGCACGCCTATATCTTTGCGGCGGACGACCACGGCTATGCTTTGTTCGACCGTTGTCTGAAAGAGATTGGGCAGTCACCGCTGTGTGTGCTGGTGGACGTGGTCGAGGAAGAGTATCGCCAGGATACCGTGCCCCATGTCAGCGCCGCCGACCGGCGCGCCGTGCTGGCGCGAAAATACGCGCGTCTGTTTCGCGGCACGCCTTATCACCACGCGCTGGCGCAGGGCCGTGAGAGCGAGGGCCGCAAGGATGATCGCGTCCTGCTGACCGCCATCACGCGTGCCGAAGTGCTGTCCCCGTGGCTTACACCCTTGCTCGAACATAAGGTGCCGGTGGCGGGCATCTATTCGCTGCCGGTGTTGAGTGAGCGCCTGCTGAAACGTATCGGCGCTAGCGGTTCCAATGTGCTGCTGATCAGTCTGCAGAAGACCAGCGGTCTGCGTCAGACTTTCTTTCGCGACGGCCAGCTCAAGATCAGCCGTCTCGCCCATATGCCACGCTTGGGCTCGGTGCCGTTCGCCGATCATCTGCTCGGCGAAGTTGAGAAACTCAGGCGTTACTTAAATTCACTGGCGCTGATCTCGCGCGACAGTCCACTCAGCATCTATATCTTGAGTCACGGCCAGCTGTTGACCGAGCTCGAACAGCATTGTCACGACCGAGATAACGAGAAATTCGTCTTGCTCGATGTCGATCAGTTAGCCACGCGGGTGGGTCTCGCGGATGGCGGCGGCAGCCACTTCAGCGACGTGATGTTCGCCCGCTTGCTGGCGAGCGAAATGCCGCCCAATCATTACGCGCGCGCCGAAGAAACGCAGTACTACACCCTGCATCGTCTGCGTCTTGCGCTGGCTACCGCGAGTCTGTTGATGGTGTTGGGCAGCGGTGGTTGGAGCGGCATCAATTTCATCGAGGGCGTGAACTTCAAGCAGCAGGCTCTCGATGCCACGCAGAAGACACGCTTCTACGGTCAGCGTTATGACCTGGCGCGGGCCAAGCTGCCACCCACTCCGGTTGAGCCCGAACAGATCAAGACGGCGGTCGATGCGGTCGCGACGCTGCGCCAGTACAAGCCCGACCCCGACAGCCTGTTGACCTTGCTCGGCGGCGTGCTCGATCGCGTGCCGCAGGTCACGCTCGATGAACTGGCGTGGTCGGCCGCCGCAGATCCGGAAGCTGACGTTATGCCGACGCCCAACCACCCTGGCGAACACAAGGCATTGCAGGCGAGCAATGGTCAGTATTATCAGATTGCCGAATTGAGCGCCCATATCGAGCCCTTTGAGGGCGACTTCCGCAAGGCCATCGCGGTGGTCGATGAACTGGCCGAGCAGTTCAAGGCGCAAGCCAAGGTCAGGAGCGTGAAAGTGCTGCAATATCCGCTCGACGTGCGACCCGAGGCCAGTCTCAGCGGCTCGGCGACCGCTGCCGGCGCGCGTGTCGTGCCGGCCTTCAAGATCAAACTGGTCGTGGGGGCGCGCGATGGCCAAGCGGGTTGATTGGCCGATTCTGCGCGGCACCTTGGCGGTATTCGTGTTGTCGCTCGCGGCCTCGGCTGGCATGGTCACCGCGAGCTTCTATTTCCGTCAGCACATGGAGCGCGAATACCAGGTTCACCATGGAGAGTTTCGCGAGGCGAGTCGCAAATACCTCGCGGTCGATGACGAAGAACGCATCATCGATCAGTTCTTTCCAGAGTTCCGACGTTTGTATGACGCCGGTCTGCTCGGACGTGAGCGTCGTCTGTCCTGGCTCGAAACTCTGCGTCGCGCGGGCGATGCCAATGGTCTCACGCAGGTCACTTACAAGCTTGATGCGCAGCGTGAGGCGACGCCCGATTTCAGCATCGCGCTTGGTGAATACCGACTCTACGCCAGCACCATGACCTTGAATCTGGCGTTGTTGCACGAAGGTGATCTGTTGCGCTTGCTGAACGCCCTCGATCGCGACGCGCTGGGCCAGTACGCGGTCACCCATTGCGTCATGAAGCGCAGCGGCGAGAATCTTGATCTCAGCGCCAAGGGCGCCAATCTCAATGCCAATTGCACACTCGACTGGTGGACCATCAACCTCGGTGGCGAACGGGGACTCTCGTTATGAGAAGGGTTGGGTGTGGGGTCTTGCTGTTGATGACCATGCTGGTGCATGGCGTGGCGGCGGGTGCCGAACTCGGGCGTCTGTTTCTGAGTTCGGCCGAGCGCGCCGCTATTGATGTTGCACGTCAGGGCACGGCAAAGATGAGTATCACGCGCTCGTCTAGTGTCGAGCAGAGCACGGCGACGGCAACTCAGACGCTGTCCGAAGCGCCGGCCGAGACGGTCACGGTCAATGGCTATATCGCGCGCTCGGCCGGCGCGTCCACGGTGTGGGTCAATGGTCGTGACATAGCGGCGGGCAAACTCTCCGCGCCAGGGCGCGACGGGCGACGGGTGAGTGTGCCGCTCGCCAACGGCGGCGGTCAGGTTGCGCTCAAACCCGGCCAGTCTTTCGACCCGGGATCGCGCCAAGTCTCCGATGCCTATCAGCAGCAGCGGCCAGCGCCGCGCGAATAAGTCGCGCCGCGTGCGTGCGGTGAGCCGTTCGCCCACGGGTCAGCGCGGCGTGGCCTTGATTCTGGTGTTATTGCTGGCCGTGACGGCCTCGGCCTTTGTCATCCTGCAAGCCTTGAACAATCGCTCGTCGCGCGAGACCGCGCAGCGTCTCATCACGGTCGAGGCACTGGCGCAGGCACGCCGCGCCTTGCTCGGTTATGCGGTGGGCTATGCCGATGGCACGCACGACCTCGACAAGGGGCCAGGACGACTGCCCTGTCCCGATCGTGCGGGTGGCAGCGCGCAGGGCGTGGCTGAAGCCGTCGGCGCCGATTGTCGCGCGAGCAATGATGAGGAAACGGGGCTGCTGCCCTTTCGTACGCTGGGACTCACCGCCTTGACCGACGGCAGTGGCGCGCCGCTGTGGTATGCCGTCTCGGATAATTTCCGCAGCCTCGCGAGCGGCGCCATCAACAGTGATACACCCGGCACCTTCACGGTCGATGACACCGCTGACGTGGTGGCGGTGATTATCGCGCCGGGGCCACCGCTCCCTGGCCAGCTGCGCGACAGCGGCAGCACCTATACCGCCGCCGCCTGGTTGGAAGGTGAAAACGCCTCTCTAGGCGACAACCGCTACACGCGCGTCAACGATGCCAACCACAACGACACCGTGATGATCATCACGCGCGCCCAGTTGATGGTCGAAGTAGAAAAAGTGGTGAACAAGGAAGTCGATCGCGCGCTGGCCAGCTATCGACACGATCCCGATGGCGATGACGACGCGGCCGGCATCGATCCCGATTGCGCGGCCGCCAACCCGAGCTGTGACGACGGTCTGCCATGGCTCGCGCCACGCACCGCGAGCACTTTTGCCAGCGTGGTGGGTGAGGGCACGACGGCGCTCGCCCATCTGCCGCTGGTCGAACTCGGCAAGAGCTTCAATGCCAATTTCACTGCGGTATGGTCCATATCTGGCAGCGGCACGATCACGACCGGCGGCGGCGAACCACCGGTCGAGATCTGTCTGCGTTTCAACGTCTGCATTCAAGATTTCGCCGATAGTCCACCGGTGGGCCCGCCGACTCCGACGCCGGTGAGCTTTTCCTCGCCGGTGCTCGGCACGCCGTCCGCGTCCTGGAGTCAGGGCAGCTGCATAGTTGATCGTGATACCAAAACACCCTATGCCCTCAGTCTCAATTGTACCAACAGCGTCAGCTTCACGGTGCCGGGCCGCAATCTGCGACGCCTCTATCGCATCGAACTGGGCGGCAACACGCGGCTCGTCGCGCCGACGGCGACAGCGCGTCGCTTGGTTGAAGTGCGAGCTATTGGTACATGGCCGGCCGGTACACCGGGACGCATCACGATCGCAGATTTTGATGGCGCCAAGGTCATCGGCTTCGGCAAACTTGAATTCACTACGCTGAGCGGTACTAATTTCATTGCCTTGTTGAAGGTGCCTTTCGACCTTGAAGTGTGGAGCCTCGCGGCGCCGCTCGACCGTCATCTCTCGCCCGGTGCCTTGCCGCGCTGGCTGTCCGCCGACCAATGGCAGGACAAGCTGCTGTTACGCTACGCCCCCAGCGAGGCGCCGGGCTACAGCGGCGCGAGTTGTCAGGCGGCCGGTACGTGTCTCACGCTGCGCATGCGTCATCCCGGTGATGCGGCGGCAACCAATGTGCACGGCGTGCGCGGCGTCGTGATCGCGGCCGGCCCGCCCTTACCTGCCACGGTGTTGCCCGCAGCACCGGCGCAAACCCGACCGTCCACCGATCTCAGGGATTATCTCGAAGGCATCAACAATACCAATGCAACCGACGTCTATGAGCGTCGCGACTCATCGAGCAGCTTCAATGATCAAATCCTGCCACTGTCACCCTGAGCGCGGAACGTGGGTGGCGCGTACTGGCGAGCGCGGCTTCACGCTGCTCGAAATGGCGATCGTGATCTTCATCATCGGCCTGTTGACCGCCGGGCTCATCGGGCCAGTGCAGATCCAGATCGAAGCGCGCGATAGACACAAGACCCTGGACTACATGAACCAGGTCGCCGAAGCCTTGGTAGGCTTTGCATTGACTCATCGGCGTCTGCCTTGCCCTGCCATTGATGGCAGTGGCAAATCCGACCCGCTCTATACGACGCCCGCCACTGGCGACTGTACAAAGGAAACGGGTTTTCTGCCGTGGGCCGAACTCGGCGTCGAGCCCGGCGATGCCTGGGGCAATCGTCTGACTTATCGCGTACGCAACAAGCAATTCACGATACCTGCGCAGAACACCACCTGCGATGGCGATAGCGCGGATGAATTCGACTTGTGTTCGAAAGGCAATATCACCATCGTGACCCGTGGTGACAACGCCGCGACTGCGGGCTCAGTCGAAAGCAAATTCAAATTCAATGCTGCCACACCCGACAACGTGGCGGCGGTGATCGTCTCCCATGGCCGCAACGGCTATGGTGCGACGAGCACCGACGGCACGCTGCGCGCGGCAGCGCCTGCCGAAAACGATGACGAAAATGAAAACGCCGATGGCGATGCGACTTTCGTCTCGCGTGGTTACTCGCGTGAACAGGACGGTTGTGCGGACGACGAGAACGAGGGCACACCCTTGTGCGAATTCGACGACCTGGTGGTGCCGATTTCCCGTTTTCTGTTGAACAGTCGCATGGTGTCGGCCGGGCAGTTGCCGTGAGGGCAGGGGGCCGTTCTAGGTCTCAATCATCCCGCCCGCATTGCAACTCAAAACACACTCGCCCCTGACGATTCTCCGCCAGATGTAACGCACACCCATTGCGGCGCGCCAGTGCGGCGGCTTGATAGAGTCCGATGCCGAGGCCGGTGTGGGAGGACACCGGGCGGTGGAACAGTTGACGTGCGGTGGTCTGTTCGATCGCCGCGCCATCGTCCTCTACCCGACACCGCACCTGGCCGTCGCGCACGCTGAGGCTGAGGCTCAAGCGATGCGCCTGGCCGGCCGCGATTTTGTGTCGCGCGTTGTCGATCAGATTGTCTACCACGCTGTCGAAGCATTCGCCTGGCAACAGCAGTTCGTGATCGGCGATGTCCGCATGCAACTCAATGTCGTCATCGGCAAGGCGTTCACACTGTTCTTGCCACCAGCGCGCGGCCGACACGCCGGTCGCGGCCTGTAGCTGTGGCCGTTGCAGCTTTTCGAGCGCCACTTTCAAGCGTTGTGCGATATCCGGCAAACGACGTTTCAGCAGTTCGAAGCCGCGCTGTTCCTGTTGCTCGCCGCTCGCGCTCTGCAGTGCTGCGGCCAAAATGTGCAATGACTGCAGCAGATTCTTGATGTCATGGGTGACGCGCGCGCCGGTCTCGTGCACCGCGCGCAGATGGGCGGCGCTTGCCTGTTCGTTCTCACGCAGCTTGGCGACATAGAAATGACCGAGCACCTGCACCAGCAGACGACAGTGGATCAACAGTGCCGAACTCACGCTGCGTTCGGTATACAGGGTGATGGCCAGCGCCTCGGTCTCGAGGAAAAGTTCATGGGGCGAGGTGTGGCCGTGCATGCCGATGCTGCTGGCGCTTTCCCACGCCGCGCCCGCGATCCAGGGAATATCGACCAGCACCGCCACCGCCTCGTCGAGAAAATCATCAGCCTCGGGCTGCTGGCTGGCGAGATTGGAGACATTGGCCAGCCACGACTCGAAGCGCGTGCCGATATTGAGCACCGATTTTTCCCACACCGCGAGCAGCCCGATGCTGCCGGCGCCGGGCGTGGTGATCCATGACAGGAAAAACAGAAACACGCCGAGCGCCATCAAGGTCGCGATCAGCGCCAGCGGATAGTCGATGCCGAGTCGGAGCGTCATCAACACGCTGAACACCGCCAGCAGTGCGGTCAGCAGCGCGAAGGTGATGCCGCGAAAAAAATCGACCGGAAACGGATCGCGCTGCGGGCCGGTGATGGGCGGCATGGCGTACAGCACCGCCGGCAGCAGATAGAGACCGATGCGGAAGGTTTGTTCGATGCCGGGCGCGAGCGCTTTGCCGAGAAAAAGATGTACCGTGCAGTTAATCAGCAGTTCCGAGACCAGCATCGCCAGCGACAGCATGTAGACATAGCGTTCCTGGCGCGTCGAGAAGGAGCGTCCGGCGACGATGCCGATCAACAGCACCAGCCAGGCAAACACCGTCCACCAGTTCAGCCACAACATGGCCGCGACCAGCACCAGGGTGACCATCAAGGCCGGCAGGTCGACGCGCTGCTCGCGCTGCCATATCGGTTGCCACAGGAAAAACAGGCCGAGGTGGGTCACCATCAAGGCATTGGCGAGATGGGTCTCGATGCCGCTGTCGAGCGCGGTGTGCAAGACCAGCAGCATGGAGGCCAGCAGCCAATGCTCATGGCGTCGATCGAGAAAGGGATGGTGGCGCGCCTCGCTCACGATTTCGCTCGTGTCGTGGTGCACGCGCGACGTGAAGGCGGCGGTTTGCCTAGAACCGGTCAAAAACGCTCTCCCTGGATATGCCATCGCCGCCGGCAGCGGCGGGTCTCGGGCGCGTCATCGATGCTGTGATGGCGAGTGGGCTTAAGGCCCGCGCTGCGGGCGTCGTCATGCTAGCGGTATAGTACGAGCCGGTAAATCGCAGCTGCGCACGCAGGCACCAATGAAGTTGAATCCGCTCGTGGTAGTGGCCCGTTTCACGCTGCTGGAAGCGGCACGCACGCGTCTGCCGTGGACCGCGCTGGCGGTGATCGTGAGTGGCTTGGTGCTCGCTGAATGCGCCGCCACACTCGCCCTCACCGACAGCCAGTCCTATCGCGTCGAAATCTATGCCGCCTGGACGCGCATCGCGCTGGTCGCCTGCACCTGTTTGTTCGTCGCCACCAGCGTGGTGCGCGAACTTGCCGACCGCGCCATCGATCTGACCCTCTCGCGACCGCTGTCGCGCGGCGCCTGGTTTGTTGGTCGTCTGTTGGGCAATGGCGCTGCGGTCTGCGTGTTGGCCATGGCTGCTGCTCTACCGCTGGTGTTCAGCAGTTCGCCGCTGGCGGCGCTGGCCTGGGGCTGTTCGCTCGCGGCGGAATTGAGTCTGGTCGCGGCGGCGACTTTAAGCTGTGCAGTCGCCCTCTCCCAGGTCACCTCGGCAGTGCTGGCGGTAGCCGCTTTCTATTTATTGTCGCGCGCTATGGGCGCGATCGTCTTGATGAGCAAGGGCCCGACGGCCCAGCCCGGCGCCTGGTCTGGGGTCGTCATCTCGCATCTGGTGAGCTGGCTCGCGTTGCTATTGCCGACCCTTGATGACTACACGCTTACCCGCTGGTTGGGTGATGCCACAACTGCGCTCGCTGCTTTGCCGGCGATTGCCGTGCAGACGGTCATCTATGTGGTGCTGCTGGCGGCGATCGGCTTGTTCGATTTCACGCGGCGCGAGATCTGAACCATGGACCGCGCGCGCCGCGCAGCGCTGCCCTGGCGCGTCATCGCTGTATTAGCCCTGGCCTTGATGGCGCAACTGCTGTGGGCGGGCGCACGACGCGCGCCGCAAATCACTATCACGCCGCTGGCGCCGCCACCGTCGGCGGCGGTCTTGCGCGTGGCATCCTTGAACGAACCGGCCCTCGCCGCGCGCCTCATGATGCTGTGGCTGCAGGCCTACGACTATCAGCCAGGCGTGAGTCTACCGTTCCGCAGCCTCGACTACGGCGCGATTGAAGCCTGGCTGGCGCGTATGCTGGAACTCGATCCTGACTTTCAATATCCGCTGCTGGCGGCCGCGCGTCTGTATGGCGATGTGAATGACGCGCCCCGTCAGCGCCTCATGCTTAAGTTCATCGCGCGCAGTTTCGGCGCTGACCCCGTACGGCGCTGGCCGTGGATGGCCCATGCGGTCTTTATCGCCAAGCATCGCCTGCACGATCTGCCGCTGGCGCTGGAACTGGCGAAAGCGCTAGCCCGCGATGACGACCACGGCGCTATCCCTCACTGGGCGAAACAGATGAACATCTTCGTGCTGGAAGACATGGGCGAACTCGAAAGCGCCAAGGTGCTGATCGGCGGCCTGCTCGCGAGCGGCAAGATTACCGACAGCCACGAACAGCATTTTCTCAGCGAACGTCTGGCTACTATCGAGCGCCGCGCGGCGCAGGCATCGTTACCCGCCAAGACACCGACCAGCCCCTGAGCGGGCAACAGCATTTGGCTCGGCAAGACGAGATCTCGACATCCATCTGTCGAGATCTCGTCATCCCCGTCGTTTCGAGCCCCGCGATCTTCTTGTCGCTTACCATGAATCAGTGTCTTAGCCGCTCTGGCACGACGCGTGCTCTGCTTCGCCTACAAGAATTTCGCCGAGGAGCGAAGACATGCCCAGTTTCCGTCGCCAACAGGGTTTCACTTTGGTCGAAATGGCCATCGTGCTGGTCATCATCGGCCTTCTACTCGGAGGCATTCTGAAAGGCCAGGAACTCATCACCAGCGCCCGCGTGCGTAACATTGCCGATCAGAACAGCGGTGTGCAGGCGGCTTACTACGGCTTCATCGATCGCTATCGACAGGTGCCGGGGGACTGGGGGAAAGACAATGCTAAACAGTCGATTCCCGGTGTCGAAAATGGCGGTGACTCCAATGGCCGTGTCGATGGCACGGGTTTTATCGAAGGTCTGGCGTTGTGGGAGCAACTGTCCAAATCGGGCTTCATCCAGGGCAATTACATCGGCACACCCAAAGTGCTCACCCATGACGACGTCAACCTTGCGCCGCGTAATGCTTTCAACGGTTTCCTCATGCTGTTCAATTCTAGTGACTACGTTGATGCCGGCAGCGGTACGCCGAGCGAGAAGCTCAATCTGGTGCTAGGCGCGGGTATTCCCGTCAATGTCATCGCCGAACTCGACCGCAAGATCGACGACGGCTTGCCGCAGAGCGGCGTAGTGCGTCAAGCGGTCACCAGCGGCGGCCATTTCGGAACGATTTCGCAATCGAAGGCCGATTGCGTTGATAGCTCGCCGACGCCGGACATCTGGGACATCGCCAAGAACGAGCAGGACTGCAACGCCGTCTACCTCTATTAACTGCGGCGTCCAATGACAGACGCGCAAGTGAGCAGGCCGCCGGCCCTCGCGTTGCGCGCGGTCGGCAAATCCTTTGGCGAGCGGGTGGTGCTGACCGACGTCACCTTCGATGTCGCGCCCGGCGAAGCCTTGGGCCTGGTCGGTGTGAATGGCGCCGGCAAGACTACTTTGCTACGCGCGTTGCTTGATCTCTCACGTCCCGATCACGGCAGTATCGAAGTCTTCGGCACGCCGACTTCTGTAGCCTCCGCACGCGCCCATTTGAGCTATCTTGCCGAACGCTTCAATCCGCCGGGCTTTGCCAGTGGCCTGGAATTGCTGCGCTATCTGCTGGCTTTACATGGTGTGGCTCTCGATACGGCCGAAGCTGAAGCCGAGGCCCAAGGGCTCGATCTCGACTCGCTCGCCCTGGCACGACCGGCGCGCCACTATTCCAAGGGCATGGCGCAGAAGCTCGGGTTGATGGCCTGCATCCTCGCGCACCGTCCGCTGTTGGTGTTGGACGAGCCCATGAGTGGCCTTGACCCCCGCGCCCGAGTGCTCTTCAAGCGTCGACTGGTGGCGCAGAAAGCTGCCGGCGTGACCTTATTCTTCAGTACCCACTTGCTCGCCGACGTCGAAGCGCTGTGTGATCGCATTGCAGTTTTGGACGGCGGACGAGTGATCTTTGTGGGCGCGCCGGCCGCGCTGCTCGCACAGCAGGGCGCGGACAATCTCGAGGACGCTTTTCTGTCCTGCATAAGTCAGCCGGCATAAAGTCACACGACGGCGCGGCCGCTAGTGAAGGATCCGGTGCGTATCGCGCCGTCGCTGAGATCGATAGAACTCTCATGGTAGAAATCCACCCCGAACACGCCCGCTCGGTGCTCGAATCCCTCGCGATAGGCGTGGTGCTGGTCGACAGAAACCAGCAGGTG
>JAYWAC010000242.1:0-10512 GCA_043782755.1 Pseudomonadota bacterium
TGCCGATGCGGTCGGACCACAGCTTCTCGACTTTAAGGCGTGCATCGAAGGCTTCGAGTGCATTGGGTTTGATGGCGTTATTCGACTCGCTGAAGATGAAGTCCTTGGTCGACTGACAGGAGGCGAGCACGGTGACCAGAGTCGCCAACAGCAAGGCGCGCAGCAGGAATGTCATGCTCAGGAACCGTTGCTCTTGGCGGCGGCGGGGTTCGCTAGATTGTCGAGCTTCAACTGGATGGAATCGCGGTCGAGACCGAGCTTGTCGGCGCTGGCGAGCGCTTCCAGGTATTTGGCGCGTGCGCCGCTGACATCGCCGCGCGCAGCCAGCACGTCGGCGCGCAGTTCTGCGGTATTGTCTTCGCCGGCCATCACCGGGATCGCTTCCAGCTGCTTGAATGCATCATCGGCTTTGCCTTCGGCGAGCAGCAGGCGCGCCAGACGTTCGCGGGCGACATTGGCGAGCTGGCCATGACCGTCATTGTCGAGCAGACGCTGCAGCTCAGCTCTGGCCTGCGTGTAATCGTGCTTTTCAACCGCCATCTTGGCGATCAGCAGACTACTCAGCTTGGCATAGACCGAATCGGGATAGGACTCGATGATGGCGTGACCGGCTTTCATCGCATCATCGAGTTTCTGCGCGGCGGCCATCTCGATGAGTTGTTCGTAGTTCTGCGAGGCGCTTTCGGCGCGGGCGGTCTGGGTCGCGTCCCAGTAGCGATAGGCGCCGAGGCCGCCGATGCCGAGAGACAGGCCGAGCAACAGCGCGGTGCCGTTGTTCTTCCACCAGCGGCGGATTTGTTCAACCTGTTCCTGTTCTGTAACGTAAGCGTCCATAAGGCCTTCTCCGCCGTACAGGCGTCGGTCTGCTGTGGTAAATCGGGCCGCGATTATAGCCGGAATCCTGTGCGGCCCGAGCGCGGTCCCGGGCTTGCCGTCAGTCGCCTAGCGGCACAGGGCTTCCAGCACCTCTGCGACCGTGTCCTGTGGGTGGACTGCCTGCGGATGGTCACCACGCAGCGGCTTGACTGCGACCGCGCCGTGCGCGATCTCGTCCTCACCCAGCAACAGCGCGACCGCCGCGCCCGATTTGTCGGCCTTCTTCATGCGCGACTTCAAGCTGCCGCCGCCGACATGCAACAGGATGTGCCAGCCCGGCAGGCGTGTGCGCAGCTGCTCGGCGAGATTGACGGCATGGGCGTCCAATGCTTCGCTGGTGGCGCTCACATAGACCGCAGGCTGGGCCGGTGCGCGAGTCTGGGCAGCGCATAGCTCAAACAAGCGTTCGACACCCATCGCAAATCCGATAGCTGGCGTCGGTTTGCCGCCCATCAATTCCACCAGGCCGTCGTAACGACCTCCGGCACAGACTGTGCCCTGCGCGCCGAGTTCAGTGGTAATCCACTCGAAGACGGTCTTCGAGTAGTAGTCGAGGCCACGCACCAGGCGCGGATTGCGATGCACCTCGACGCCGTTCGCGGCGAGCATCTCGCATAGGTTCTCGAAGTGCGCGCTCGATTCTTCGTCGAGGTGATCGGCCAGCGACGGTGCGCTATCGATAAGCGTGCGCATGGCCGGGTTCTTACTGTCGAGGATACGCAGTGGATTGCGCTCCAGGCGCTCCCGTGAGTCCTGATCAAGGGCCTCGAAGTGGCTGCGGAAATATTCGCTCAAGGTCGCGCGATAGCGCGCGCGGGCCTCGCTTGAGCCCAGCGAATTCATTTCGAGTCGCAGATTGGGGACATCCAGGGCACGCCACAGACGCGCGGTCATGAGGATGATCTCGGCGTCGATATCCGGCCCGGCGGCCCCAAAGACTTCAACGCCGATTTGATGGAACTGGCGATGGCGGCCGCGTTGCGGGCGCTCATGACGGAACATCGGACCGGCATACCATAACCGCAGTGGCAGTTGCTGCAGTAGACCGTTCTGCAATACCGCGCGCACGCAGCTGGCAGTGCCTTCCGGACGCAAGGTCAGACTGTCGCCATTGCGATCGTCGAAGCTGTACATCTCCTTCTGCACGATATCCGTCGCGTCGCCAATGGAGCGTTTGAACACCGCCGATTGCTCGACCAGCGGCATGCGAATCTCGCCATAGCCATAGCGGGTTAACAGGCCTGCCACGGTATCTTCGAATTCACGCCACGCGGCGCTCGCTGGCGGCACGATGTCGTTCATGCCGCGCACCGCCTGCAGATGGGTACTCATTATCGAGTCGACTCCTGGGCTGACTGGTCTGCGCCACCGAGAGTGGTCTTTACCACGCCGTCGCGCGCTAGCAGCGCGAGGTCGACCTTCTGGCCGGCAAAGGACAGACGCACCGCAGGCGCGTTGCCGATCACTAGGGAGTAGGGACGTTTGCCGGTGATGCGCACTTCGTTGCCCGGCCTGACCAAGTTGTAATAAAGCCGAGCGCCGCTGGCATCAAGGATCTCGATCCACGCGTCGGCGCTTGAATTGATGATGATGTCAGCCGCGCCGTTCGCGACGTTTGCTTCGCCCGCAGGCGCCGTACCGTCAGGCGAAGTGTCACCCTCGGCGCTGGTCGGTGCTGCCGTTTCGACATCAGGTGCGCGGAAGAAGGGGTCTTCCGAGTGCATGACTTGTTCGAACTTGTAGGACAGGGGCGGTGTCGGCGGAATCGGCTCAATCGCCGATGGGTTGCTCTCATGCAGGTATTTCAGCATTGAGAAGGAATCGGCGTGGGAGCGCCACCACATCACCACCAGCACCAGCAAGCCGGTCAGCAGCACGAGCGTGGTGTAACGCACAATGCGACTGTCGCTAGTGATCTCTAGCGGCGGACGCGATTCAAAATCGGCCAGCTGCGGCGCTTCGCGGGTGCTTTGCGCGTCGAAGATTTCAAGTAGGCGCCCGCTGTCCAGTCCCAGCTCCTTGCCCACCGAGCGCAAATAGCCACGTACGAAAGCCGGTGCCGGCAGTTCGTCGAAACGCTCTTGCTCAAGCTGTCGGATGATGCGAGGTTCGAGGCGCAGATTACGCGCTAGATCGATTTCGCTCAGGTTGCGCTGTTCGCGCGCGCGCTTCAGCGTGGCGCCGATTCCGGTGTCACGCAGCTCTTTCGTCGAACGCTCGGGATCACCCGTTTCATGTTCGGTCACTGTGGCTTCGATTCGAGCAGCAGTTTAGTTTGCGTGGAGTCGGGAAAGTTCTTTTCGAGCTGTAAGGCGTAGCTGGCCTCGGCATCGCGATTGCCAAGCTGCCGCTCGATCTGCACGCCCAGCCACAAGCCGCGTGCGTTCATCTGCGCGATGGCGCTGTAGCGCTGCAGATAGGCGCGTGCCTGCAACGCGTGTTGCAACTGCAGACTGACGTCAGCCATCTGCAGCAAGGCTGGCGCCATCTGTCCGTCGATTTCAAGCGCCTTGCGGAAGTACCCATCGGCCTCATCAAGCTTGCCGCCGCTCACCGCGCATGCGCCGGCGTTGTAATAGCCACTCTCGGCGTTGGCATACAGCGGGTTCGCGACCGCTTTCAGGATCAGCTTTTCGCCTTCGTCAAGACGTCCACGCTGGCAGAGGAACTGGCCGTAATTGTTCAACACCGACGAATTGGCGCCATCGATGCGCAGCGCCTGCTTGAAGCTCGCTTCGGCTTCATCGTACTGGCCGATCACCGCGTGCAAGAGGGCGAGCGTGCTGTGGGCGTTGATGTTGTGCGGATCGAGCTCGATGGCTTTCTTGAGCTTGTCCATCGCGATCTGGTATTCGCGATTCTGCATGTACTGAGCACCGAGCTCGGCGTTGATCTCGGCGAGCTTGACGCGATCGCTCTGCGGCTTTTCGACGGTCGACGTCGACTGGCAGGCGCAGAGCGTGAGGCTCAGGAGTAGGACGGTGAAGGCGCGGGCGCGCTTACGCATCAGCTGATCTCCTCGGTGGCGCCGGCCATGATCGGCGCTGGGCGTTGATGACGACGTGCGCGGGCTTGGACTTCACCAACTAGCTGACCGCATGCCGCCGCGATGTCGTCGCCGCGCGTCTTGCGCGTGACGGTGACGATGCCGGAACGCGACAGTCGATCACGGAAGGCGTTGATCGCTTCCTCGCTGGAGCGTTCGAAGCCCGCGTCTGCGAAGGGATTGAACGGAATCAGATTGACCTTGGCTGGCAGTCCCTGCAGCAGACGAATCAAGGCGCGCGCCTCGGCAACGCTGTCGTTGACGCCCTTCAGCATCACGTATTCAAAAGTGATTTCGGCGTGCGGATTGCTGACGACATAGCGCTTGCAAGCCGCCATCAACTCTACGATGGGATAGCTGCGGTTGATCGGCACCAGTTTGTCGCGCAGCTCGTCATCGGTCGCATGCAGCGAGACCGCCAGACTGACCGGGCAGTGAGCGGCTAGCTTGTCGATGCCCGGTACCACGCCGGCGGTGCTCAAGGTCACGCGCTTGCGAGCAAGATTGTAGGCATTGTCGTCGAGCATGAGGCGCATGGCTGGCACGACGTTGTCGAAATTGAGCAGCGGCTCGCCCATGCCCATCATCACCACGTTAGTGATGTGACGACCTAGTTTCGGGGTCTGTCCGAGTGCGCGCGCCGCTTGCCAGACCTGACCGATGATCTCGGCGACGGTCAGGTTGCGGCTGAAACCTTGGCGCGCGGTTGCGCAGAACGCGCAATCGAGCGGACAACCGACCTGTGAAGACACGCACAGCGTGCCGCGCTCACCTTCGGGGATGAACACCGTCTCAATAGAATTGCCATTGTCGACACGCATCAGCCATTTGCGCGTGCCGTCGGTGGAAAGCTGTTCAGCGATGATCTCGGGCGGATGGATCTCGCTGTGTTGACGCAGATGTTCGCGCAAGGCGCGGCTCAGATTGGTCATCGCATCGAAATCGACAATGCCGAGCTGATGCACCCACTTAATGATTTGCGTCGCACGAAAGCCGCGCTCTCCGATGCGCTCGAAATAGCCGGTCAGGCCGACGACATCGAAGTCGAGCAGATTGGTGAGCGTGGATTGGGACATCGGATCAGCTGCGCGAGAAGATCTCGTGGTCCTTGAAGAAGAAGCTGATTTCAGTGCGGGCGGTGTCGGGACCATCGGATCCATGTACCGCGTTTTCGGTGATGTTGGTGGCGAATTCCGCGCGGATGGTCCCACGCGCGGCATTGGCGGGGTTGGTCGCACCCATTACGTCGCGGTTGGCCTGAATGGCGTTCTCGCCTTCCAGAACCTGCACCACCACCGGGCCGTAGGTCATGAATTCGACCAGTTCGCCGAAGAACGGCCGCTCGCGATGGACGCCGTAGAAATCCCCTGCCTGAGCTTCGCTCAAACGGATCATTTTCTGGGCAATCACACGCAGGCCGGCGGCCTCGAATTTGGCGACGATCCCGCCAATGTGATTGTCACGCACCGCACCGGGCTTGATGATGGACAGCGTGCGTTCTATGGCCATGCTGGAATGATCTCCCTAACTTCTTGATAAAGCGCTTAAAAACGGGCGCCATTATACTGATTAAAGGGGATAAAACCACTGTCGGACACAGTTTTTTGCGGCGCCGCAGCGAGGATGCGCGGCTTATCCGCCGCAGGCCAACCGCATCAGAGTGGCTGGAAGATAGCGGCGACTCAGTAGAGACCGGTCTCTAACCGAGCCGCCTCGGACATCATCTCTTGGTTCCAGGGCGGATCGAACACCAGTTCAACGTCGACGTCGCTGACGTTCGGCACCTGAGCAACCTTGGAGCGCACATCATCGACTAGGAAGGGGCCCATACCACAGCCCGGTGCAGTCAGGGTCATGTCGATTTCGACACGATTGCCGCCACCGTCCGCTGGCTTCACTTCACAGCGATAGATCAGACCCAATTCAACAATGTTGATCGGAATTTCGGGGTCGTAGCAGGTCGACAGCTGTTCCCAGATGAGATCCGTATCGACGCTGCCGTCGGCGTTGCCCTGTGCCTGGTCGGCCGGCAACGTGGTCGCTTCCATGCCGAGTGCGTCGACATCGGCGGCGGCAATGCGCGCCAGATTGCCGTTGGCATTGACTGTTACCGCGCCACCCAATGCCTGGGTGACATAGACCACCGTGTCGGCTTTCAGGATGACAGTCGACCCTTCCGGAATCATGACCGCCGAGCAGTCGCGGGTGAGTTGGATGGGCGTGCGGTAAGAATCAGCTTGGTTCATGCTCACTTCGCTCAAGCCCTCAACATGGGCAGGACTTTGTCGATGGCGTCGAACACCGCGTGGACTTCGGCAACGGTGTTATAGAGCGCAAAGGATGCGCGGGCCGTGCCGACCACGCCGTAATGTTCCATGACCGGCATCGCGCAGTGATGGCCGGTCCGAATCGCGACACCGTGGTGATCGAGCAGGGTGCCGAGGTCCTGCGGATGCACGCCCTGGATATCGAAAGACAACACCGCCGCCTTGCGTGCGGCCCGACCGATGATCGTTAAGCCCGGCACCGCCTCGGCGCGCGCGGTCGCGGCGGCCAGCAGATTGTCTTCATGGGCCAGCACTGCGGACAGATCCAGCGCTGCAAAGTAATCCAGTGCGCTCGCCAGGCCCAGCGCGCCGGCGATATGCGGCGTACCGGCTTCGAAGCGAAACGGAATGTCGTTGTATTCGGTGCCCTCGAAGCGCACGACTTTGATCATGTCGCCGCCACCCTGGTAAGGCGGCATGGCTTCCAGCAGTTCGGCGCGGCCGTACAGCGCGCCGATGCCGGTCGGGCCGAGGGCCTTGTGGCCGGAAAAGACGAAGAAGTCGCAGCCGAGTGCCTGCACGTCTAGCGGGCAATGGATGATCGACTGGGCACCGTCGATCAACACCACCGCACCGACGTCGTGTGCGAGCTTGATAATCTTTTCGACCGGGTTGATGGTGCCAAGCGCATTCGAAATATGCGCGACCGCGACCAGCTTGGTGCGCGGCGAGAGCAGCGCCTCAAGCTTGTCCATCTCGATTTCGCCGGCGGCGTTGATCGGCGCGACACGCAACTTGGCGCCGGTTTGCTCGCACAACATCTGCCACGGCACGATGTTGGCGTGGTGTTCCAGCTCCGAGATCAGGATCTCGTCGTCGGCGCGCAGATTGCGCCGCCCCCAAGTCTGCGCCACCAGATTGATCGATTCCGTCGCGCCACGCGTGAAGATAATTTCGCGGGACTCACGCGCGTTGATGAACCGCTGTACGCATAAGCGCGCTTCCTCGTGAGCGGCGGTCGCTTCGGCGCTCAGAGTGTGCACGCCGCGATGGATATTGGCGTTCTCGTATTCGTAGTAGTGACGTAGACGCTCGATGACCACCTGCGGCTTCTGGGTAGTGGCGGCGTTGTCTACATAGATCAGCGGTTTGCCATGCACCTTGCGGCTGAGTATCGGAAAGTCAGCGCGGATGCGCTCGACATCGAAGGCCGGCATGGCCGCGCGTTCGTGCAGGGCGGTTGTGGCGTTCACGGTGACTCCAGCGCGTTCAGCAATTGGCTGTAATCGGTGTGCCCGAGGAAGCGCGTCTCGATCCAGCGGCGCACGCCGGGCAGGGGAATCTCATCGACGATTTTCTGCGCGAAGGCATAGGTCAAAAGTGCGCGCGCGGCTTGCGCCGGCACGCCGCGCGAACGCAGGTAGAACAACGCCGCGCCATCCAACTCACCGACCGTCGCGCCATGGGAACAGCTGACGTCGTCGGCGTAGATTTCGAGTTCGGGCTTGGTGTCAATTTCGGCCTGACGCGATAACAGCAGGTTGTTGCTGGTCTGTTGCGCGGTGATCTGCTGCGCATCGCGCGCCACCAGCACTCGGCCGTTGAAGACGCCACGACTGCGACCATCGAGAATGCCGCGATAGAGCTCCACGCTATGGGTATCGCCGACCCGATGTTCGACGCGGGTGTGATGATCGATATGCTGCGTGCCATCGGCCACGAACAGGCCGTTCAATCGGCAACGCGCGCCGCGACCGGCGAGGATCACATCGATATCGACGCGCGTCAGCTCGCCGCCAAAAGCGAGCGAGTCGGATACGTAATGACCATGCTCCGCGACGGTAACCGCGACGCGTCCGATGTGGGTGCTGTGCGCCGACTCATTGGCCAGACGGTGATGGAAGAGCGTCGCGCCAACGCCAAGCTTCACTTCGCACACGCTATTAGTCAGGCCACTCGCGGCGTCCAGGCTGAGATATTCTTCGATCAGGCGCAGCTCGCTGTTGCGCCCGGCATGCACCAGCACTCGCGGTCCGCGCAGCAGTTTAAGACCCGCGCTCAGCATCACTAGATGCAGCGGCTCGCGTAGCAGCACCTCGTTGTCGATTTCAACCAGCACTCCGTCGCCGAGCAGTGCGGTGTTCAGGGCCTGAAAAGTACTGCCGGCCTCGACATCTGCTTCAAGCAGGGTGGTCAGGCGTTCCGGATCCTGTTCGGCCAGCGCCGCGATGCTCTGCACGCGCACACCCTTAGGCAAGCTATCAAGGCTACTCAGATCGGCGCGGAAGCAGCCATTCACCAGCACTATGCGCAAATTGCTTGCGGTCGACAGTGCGAGCGCCGCGAGATCAGTTGCCGACACGTTTGCGCCATCGGTAGCGATTACACTCCGTAAGCTCGCTTTATCGAGATGGTTTAAGTTGGTGTATTTCCAATGCTCATCGGTGATGGTCGGCAGGCCTTCGGCCTTCACGCGCGCAGCCGATGCGCGACGCAGTGAACGCAAGCCATGGCCTCGCGCGGTAAGCGGCGTTTGTTCCAGCGCCGCCAGCGCGGCGCCGGCCATCGTGGCAAGACCCGCCATCAGGCCGCAGCCTCTTCCAGCAGCCAGTCATAACCGCGCGCCTCGAGTTCGAGCGCGAGATCCTTGGGCCCGGATTTGATGATGCGACCCTTGACCAGCACGTGCACGAAGTCCGGCACGATGTAGTCCAGGAGGCGCTGATAATGGGTGATGACCATGAAGGAACGCGCGTCGTCGCGTAGCAGGTTCACACCTTCGGCAACAGTCTTTAAGGCGTCGATATCGAGGCCGGAATCGGTTTCGTCGAGGATCGCCAGACGCGGTTCGAGCACGCTCATCTGGAAGATTTCGTTGCGCTTCTTCTCGCCGCCGGAGAAGCCGGAATTGACCGGTCGGTTCAACAGGCTGTCGTCGAGACCGATAGCCTTGACGCGTGTCTTGACCAGCTTCAGGAACTCGACCGCGCTCAATTCCTTCTCGCCGCGATAGCTGCGTATGCCGTTCAGTGCAGCTTTCAGCATGTAGACGTTGTTCACACCCGGGATTTCGATCGGATATTGAAACGCGAGAAACACGCCTTCGCCGGCACGCTCTTCAGGCTCAAGCTCAAGCAAGGACTTGCCATTGAAGATCACTGAGCCGGCGGTGACGGTATAACCTTCGCGGCCGGCCAGCACGTGCGAGAGCGTGCTCTTACCCGAGCCATTCGGCCCCATAATGGCGTGGGTTTCGCCAGCTGCGATGCTGAGATTGAGACCGCGCAAGATCTCGGTGCCGCCCACGTCTACGTGTAGATTCTTGATTTCGAGCATTGCAAATTCCGCCGTGGTGCGCGGCAGGCCTTTAGCCGACCGCCCCTTCGAGACTGATACCGAGCAACTTCTGCGCTTCCACCGCGAATTCCATCGGTAATTCCTTGAATACTTCTTTGCAGAAGCCATTCACTATCATGTTGACCGCGTCTTCCTGCTTGATGCCGCGGCTGCGCAGATAGAACAACTGATCGTCGCTGATCTTGGAGGTCGACGCCTCGTGTTCGACCACCGCCGACGGGTTCTTGCATTCGATATAAGGGAACGTGTGCGCGCCGCACTTCGAGCCGAGCAGCAGCGAATCGCACTGGGTGTAATTACGCGCGCCCTCGGCGCCGGCGGCAATGCGCACCAGGCCACGATAGGCGTTCTGACTGCGGCCGGCCGAAATGCCCTTGGAGACGATGGTGCTGCGTGTGCCGCGACCGAGATGGATCATCTTAGTGCCGGTGTCGGCCTGCTGCATATTATTGGTCAGTGCCACCGAGTAGAACTCACCGACTGAGTTCTCGCCCTTCAGAATGCAGCTCGGATACTTCCAGGTGATGGCTGATCCGGTCTCGACCTGGGTCCAGGAAATCTTAGAACGCGCGCCACGGCAATCGCCGCGCTTGGTGACGAAGTTGTAGATACCGCCACGCCCTTCGGCGTCGCCCGGATACCAGTTCTGCACCGTCGAGTATTTTATCGAGGCGTCATCGAGCGCAACTAACTCGACCACCGCCGCATGCAGCTGGTTCTCGTCGCGCATCGGCGCTGTGCAGCCTTCGAGATAGCTGACGTAGGCGCCTTCCTCGGCGACCAGCAGAGTGCGCTCGAATTGGCCCGTTTCCGCCGCGTTGATGCGGAAATAGGTGGACAGCTCCATCGGGCAACGCACGCCGGGCGGGATGTAGACAAAGCTGCCATCGGTGAACACGGCGCAGTTCAGGGTCGCGAAGAAATTGTCGCTCTGCGGCACCACGCTGCCGAGGTATTTCTGCACCA
>JAYWAC010000243.1:0-3964 GCA_043782755.1 Pseudomonadota bacterium
TTTGAACTCGCGATATTTGGCTTGCTCTGCGGCGTTGAAGACGGCGCCTGGCGGCGGATCCGGTAAGGTCGTCAACGCGGCATCCGTGACGATTGAATAACCTTTGCCAGCAATTTTTTCACTGGCCTTAGCCGCGCGCGTGCGAAATATCTTGCGACCGGTGCCGGCTTCGATCTGAACTGCCTGATACATAATTTTATCTCCGTGCGGTGCGAAGGAGGGCGCGGGTAAAGATAAGCGCACGACCCAACAAATTGTGCGCTTCCATTGAGTTGCTGATCTCTGCGCATTATTCTCAGGCGTGAAGACGCTGCGCATTGCTGACTGGGGAGGAGGCGAATTGTGCGGTGAGTTTTCTATGCTTGCGAACCATGCTTGCGCGGTGATCCCACTGAAATCGATCACTACGCCGTGAGGCGAGCACTCGCTTCGGTTGCATCCGCAGTTGCGCGAGCAGTTTGTTGCTCATGATGATTGCGAACGCGTTGACCATGCTTAGTTGAACCGCCCGTCGCTCTCTGCCAGCCGCTTCAACAACGGCGCCGGATGCCATGATGCAGGGTCCTGCCGTGCAAATTCGCAGACCCGTGCATAGACTTTGTCGAGACCTATCTGGTCGGCATAGAACATCGGGCCGCCGAGATAGGACGGCACGCCGTAGCCGTAGACATAAATGACGTCGATGTCGCTCGCGCGTTGCGCAATGCCTTCTTCTAGAATCCAAGCGCCCTCGTTGATGAGCGCATACATCAGTCGTTCCACGACCTCGGTTGGCGCAATCGCGCGTCGCGTGATGCCCTTGGCACGGGAGTGTTCGACGATCAGTTGCTCGATGACCGGATCGCGCTGGCGCTCACGGGTGCTTGGATCGTAGCGATAGAAACCCGCGCCGGTCTTCTGGCCGTAGCGTTCCATCGCGCAGATCTTGTCCGAGATTTCGCAGTAGCGCTCGCCGGGTGGCAGGCTGGCCGGCAGGCCCTTGCCCTGGCGAATGCGCCAGCCGACGTCAAGCCCGGCGAGATCCGACATGGTGAGCGGCCCCATGGCAAAACCCAGCGCGTAGGTGGGGTCGTCCACCTCGTGGGGCAATGCGCCTTCTTCGAGCAGGTACTGCGCCTGCGCGCCGTACCGGTGGATCATTCGGTTGCCAACGAAACCGTCACACACGCCCACCACTACGCCCACTTTGTTGATCGCCTTGCCTACCGCAAGCGTTGTCGCGAGAGTCTCGAAGCTGGTCTTCGCACCGCGCACGATCTCAAGCAACTTCATGACGTTCGCCGGGCTGAAGAAATGCGTCCCGATCACTTTCTCCGGCCGCTTCGTCACCGCTGCGATCTCGTCGACGTCGAGGGTTGAGGTATTGGTCGCGAGGATGGCGGCAGGCTTCGCCACCTGGTCGAGCCTGGCGAAGATTTCCTTCTTCACCGCCATGTTCTCGAACGCCGCCTCGATCACCATGTCGACATTCGCGAGGTCGGCATAGGCGAGCGTGGGCGTGATGAGGTCCATGCGCTGCTCGACCTGTTCTATCGTCAGCCCGCCGCGTTTTGCCGTGCGCTCGTAATTGCCCCGGACTACGGCGAGGCCCTTGTCCAGCGCCGGTTGCTGCATCTCGAGCAACACCACCGGTATGCCAGCGTTGACGAAATTCATGGCGATGCCGCCACCCATGGTACCGGCACCGATCACGCCCACGCTGCGAATGGCGAGCGGCTTAATGTCGGCCGGCATGTCATCGACCTTGGCTGCCGCACGCTCGGCGAAGAAGATGTGGCGCTGCGCGGCGGGTTGCCGGCCTTCGAGCAGTTCACGGAAGAGTTCGCGCTCACGCGCCATGCCCGCCTCGAAGGGCAGCGTGCAGGCGGCCTCCACACAAGCGATGCAGTTCAGCGGTGCCTGGAAACCGCGCTTGCTCTTGCGCGCTGTCACCCGCGCTTGCTCGAAGATCGCGGGATCAACGCCCGTGACCTTGTCGTTCACGTCCCGCACCTTCTTCAGCGGCGCACCGCTGGCAACTATCTTGCGCGCAAAGGCCAGCGCGCCTTCCAGCAGATAACCTTCTTCGACGAGCTCATCGATCACACCCTGCGCGTGCGCGACCGGAGCTGAGATCTGGGTGCCGCTGGCAATGGCGTCGAGTGCCGCTTGCACACCGATGAGCCTCGGCAGGCGCTGTGTCCCACCGGCGCCGGGCAGCAGGCCGAGATGCACTTCCGGCAGCCCCACCCGCGCCGAAGGCACCGCCACGCGGTAATGGCAGCACAGCGCGGTTTCGAGCCCGCCGCCGAGCGCCGTGCCGTGAATGGCTGCGACCACTGGCTTCGGCATGTTCTCCATCGCCGCTAAGGTTTCGAGAAAGCTGGGCCCGGCCAGCGGCTTGCCGAATTCCGAGATGTCAGCGCCGGCGATGAAAGTACGGCCATCGCAGATCAGCACGGTGGCTATCGTGTCGTCCACCTTGGCTGTGGCGAAGGCCTCTGCGAGCCCCGCGCGAACGTGCTGGGAGAGCGCGTTGACCGGCGGATTGTTGACAGTGACGATGCCGACGTCGCCGTTTTTGGCATAAGAAACCGAGTAGCTCATGAATCTCTCCCCTGGCTTGCTGATACCCTCAGTGTAAGGCGACGCGACGTGCCTCGTCGCGTGGCGCTGGCGGCGCTGTTGCGAAATCTGGAGCGACCTGTAGCGAGGGCACGTGGAAGTAAGCGTTGCGTGTGCGACGCAAGATCGATTTGGCGAACGGACGTGGCGACTATGACGAGCAAGTGCAACGCGCCCCCCAGAAGAGTGCATTACTTCGGGGCCCAGCCTGGCCGGTTCAGCAGGCGCGCCGGCCGCCGCGGACGTTGCGCAGCCCGCGCCGATCAAGGGCGCAAGCGGGCGTGTGACGGCCACATTGGCGCCCTGCCACCAGCACGTGAGCAAGGTCCTCGGGATGACTGAAATCCTCAGCCTTGTCAGCTTGAGCGCCGCCGATGCGGGCGCGGTCCGTGAGGTCGCTGCCGGGTTGCGTCTGGTCGACGCTGGCGGCTGGTTCGATGGTGAATTCGCGACCAGTTGGCCGGCGGCCACCGTCGCGCGTTACGTCAGCGGCGCGGGCCATGGCAGCCGTGCCGAGCGCGATGGCCTGCTCGCGCGCGCCGAAATTGTCATTTGCGGGTTCCCCTATCCGCTCGACCTGCGTGCCCGTTCGCCACGTCTCGCCTGGGTACACCAGACGCCGGCCGGCGCGAGCAACCTCATGCCCGGTGATCTGTGGGGTAGCGATGTCGTTGTTACCACTTCGCGCGGCTACGGCGACAGCACCGCTATCGCCGAATACGCCATCGCGGGCCTGCTGCATTTCGCCAAGGGTTTCGATTGTGCGTTCAGTGATCGCGCGCGCGCGCGCTTCGAGCACGCCGCCTATGCGCCGCGCGCGGCGCACGACCACACTTTGTGCGTGATCGGTTGCGGCGGTATAGGCCACGAGATCGGCCGTCTCGGACGCGCACTCGGGATGCGCGTGATCGGCACGCGGGCCACGCCCAATGCCACCAGCGACGCCGTCTTCGAGCGCATCGCGCCCCCCACGCAAATGCATGCGCTGCTTGCTGAGAGCGATTACGTGGCAGTCGCCTGCCAATGGACGTCGGCGACGACCAAACTCCTCAATGCAGCGGCCTTTGCCGCGATGAAGCCGGGCGCAATTGTGGCCAACGTCGCGCGCGGCGAAATCATCGACGAGACTGCCCTGCTGGCGGCGCTCGACAGCGAGCACTTGCGCGGCGCCGCACTCGACGTCTATGTCGGCGAGTTCGAAGGGCCGCCGCCAGCAGTCCTGTGGCGACACCCGCGCGTGTTGATCACACCGCACACCTCGGCCTGGACCGATTCGAGCCGGCACCGCGCACTTGATCTCTTCCGCGCCAATCTGCGCCGCTATCTCGACGGCAGGGTGCTCGAGAACCGCATCGACTGG
>JAYWAC010000244.1:0-3958 GCA_043782755.1 Pseudomonadota bacterium
GGCAATGAACTAGACCGCGCGACGCTTGCGCAGACCGACGCCGGCGAGACCGGCTAGCATCAAGGCGAGCGTTGCCGGTTCCGGCACACCGCCCCCGCGAATGATGGCTTGGGTCACGAAGATGCCGTCTTCGGCTTGGCCGGGCAGATTGCCGAGCGCGGTCAAAACGAATTTCGTGCCATCCCAATGCACACCAGTGACGGGATCTGAAGATGAACCGAATTCGCTCGTCACCACGGCGTCGCCAAGCATGCCTAAAAACTGGCTGGCGTTGGCCTTCTGAATGCCGCCGCCCGGGTAAGCGGCCGCATAAAACCCTTCCAGCGGGCCGCCGAGGCCAAGGTCCAAAGGTACGAAGCCAATTTCCTCAGCCGCGCCGATCAGGACGCCGAACAGCGTGTTCATATTCGTCACTGTGCCGGCGGTGCTGACAGCGAACAGCGTGTTGGCGCTTTCAGACGCCACCACCACCTGACCGCCGACCGGCCCGAAGCCGGCGGGCGAGAAATCGATACCTTCCAATATCTGCCCCGGCATGTTCGCCAACAGGGTCGCGACACCGGCGGCATTGACCCGATAGAGGTTGCCTTGGCCGGTGGATACAATCATGTCGTGGCCGTAATTGCCGTAGGGATCGAACGCGATACCCTTCACATATTCCGAATTCAGGCTGGTGGCTCCAGTGACGGCGAACACCCCTTGACTGGAACCGTTGTTGTTGATGCGGTAAAGCCCTTTGCCCGGACCGCCGCTGGCATAGATGTCACGACTCGCGAAGCCGCCCAGACCGAGCGATGAGGACACGTAAAGCTCGCTGGACGCGCCCGGAATAGGCGCACCGAAAGGCGTCACTGAACCACCGCTGAGATCGGTCTGGTAAAGCTGACTGTTGCTGGGATACAGCGAGCCGACGAACTTATTACCAGCAAACGCGAAACCAATCACCTGCGTGGTTCCGCCGATGGTGTTGATGTCAGCTTGTTGGACGAAAGTGTTGAAGGTGAGCGGGAGGGCGGAAGCGAGGGTCGGGACCCCTAGAACGGCACCGAGAACCGCGCTGCGAAGTTTTTTCGAAGCCATGGCAGTCAACCTTGTTACGGAATAGTTTTGATCAAGAAGCACTAACTGTGCCCAACCGAAACATCACAATGTTTCAACGCATTGCAGACCGGGCAGCGTCGCGTCCGACCATCAATGTAAATAAAATTGACACCCGCAGCGGTCGGCAGCGCGCACCGCAGCACTTCTGCCAGGAATTTCCCCACATCTTCAACCGATTGACGGCCATTGGGGCCTTGTAAAATTTTTGAGAAACGCAGCTGCAGGCTAAAGCGCACTAGATGCAGCTTTCCTGTCAGCCCCACGGCGAAAGCGTGCATACAATCGTGCTTTGTCACTCCACACTTCAACGAGGCACGCCCACCATGGCCAAATCCAGCAAACGCGTCATTCCGCCGTCACAACAAGCGTTCTACGACAACTACCATTTCGCACCGGCCGTCATCGACGGCAAGCATCTGCGTTGTTCCGGCGTGATCGGCATCAAACTCGAAGACGGCAGCGTGTCGAGCGACCCGACCGCGCAGTTCACCCAGGCCTTTGGCAATCTCGCCGAAGTCTTGGAAGCGGGCGGCGCGAGCTTCGCTGATATCACCGAGATGACCACCTTCCACGTCGGTCTGCAGGCTCATCTCGGCGCGTTCATGGCGGTCAAGGATCAATACATCAAGGAGCCCTACCCGGCCTGGACCGCTATCGGTATCACCGAGCTTGCGGTGCCTGGCGGTCTGGTCGAGATCCGGGTCACGGCACGCTTGGGCGCTTAAGTCCCTGCGCATTTCCCCGGCCGGTGCAGGAATCTTGCTGCACTTGCGGGGGTGGCGCCTCACCCTGCGCCCGTAATACAGTGCTCCGCACAGCCCATCATGTTACGCAGGGGAGAACGCTTTATGGCTACCAGTCCTCAGGCCCAGGCCGCCGCTTTCAAGAAACCTACCGCCCAGGAACTGGGTTTCGATCCGCTGGAATTACGGCGCAAGTATGCCGCAGAGCGCGAGCGCCGACTGCGCTCCGAAGGCAACGCGCAATACCGCGAGGTGGCTGGCGAGTTCGAACACTTCAACGACGACCCCTACATCGACCAGGTGTTGGTGCGTGAGCCGCTCTCACAGACGGTCGAGGTTTTGATCGTTGGCGGCGGCTTTGGCGGCCAGCTCGCTGCCGCACGGTTGACGCAGGCCGGCATCAAGGATTTCCGCATTCTCGAGAAGGCCGGCGACTTCGGCGGCACCTGGTATTGGAATCGCTATCCGGGCGCGCAATGTGACATCGAATCCTATGTCTATATGCCGCTGCTCGAAGAAACCAACTACGTCCCCAAGGAAAAATACTCCTACGCGCCGGAGATCCTCGAACATGCGCGCCGTATCGGCCGCCAGTTCGAACTCTACCCGCGCACCTGCTTCCAGACGCAGGTCAAGACCGTGCGCTGGCACGAAGCTGACAAGCGCTGGCACGTCACCACCGACCGTGGCGATCTGTTCAAGGCGCGCCACGTGATCATGTCAAGTGGGCCTTTGAATCGGCCCAAGCTGCCGGGCATCCCGGGTATCGAAAATTTCAAAGGTCACACCTTCCATACCAGCCGCTGGGACTATAACTATTGCGGCGGTGATTCCTCGGGTGGCATGCATAAGCTGGCCGACAAGCGTGTCGGCATCATTGGCACCGGCGCGACCGGCATTCAGTGCGTGTCCTATGTCGCCAAGGACGCCAAGCATCTGACGGTCTTCCAACGCACGCCGTCGGCCATCGACGAGCGCGGTAACAAGCCGACCGATCCCAATTGGGCGAAGAGCCTGCAAGCCGGCTGGCATGCCGAGCGCAATCACAATTTCGTCGCCATCCTGAGCGGCATTCCCCAGGAACAGGATCTGGTCGGCGATCGCTGGACGGACTTGTTCAAAGCGCTGTCCAAACTCTTGTCGATGACGCCTAGCGAGACCATGAGCCTTGAAGACATCACCTTCATGGCGGAAGTCGCTGACTACCAGAAGATGAACAATATCCGCGAGCGTGTGGTCAACACAGTCAAGGACCCGGCGGTCGCCGAGAAATTGAAGCCCTGGTATCGCCAGTGGTGCAAGCGTCCGACCTTCAACGATGAGTTCCTGCCGACCTTCAATCGTCCTAACGTCGCCCTGGTCGATACCGCAGGCAAGGGTGTCGAGCGCGTGACCGAGACGGGCGTGGTGGTGGGCGGCGTCGAGTACGAACTCGACTGCTTGATCTTCGCTACCGGCTTTGAAGTCGGCACTGCCTACACACGGCGTTCGGAATTCGAGGTCTATGGCAAAAACGGTCAGTCGCTGGGCGACTACTGGGGCGATGGCATGCGGACCTTCCATGGTTTCCACAGCCATGGCTTTCCCAATATGTACCACATGGGTCTGACCCAAACCGGTCTGGCGCCGAACTTCACTTACATGCTCGATAACCAGGCGACCCATATCGCTTACGTCGTCAAGGAAGTGCAGGCGCGCGGCAAACAGTGTGTGGAAGCGAGCGCCCAGGCTGAATCCGCCTGGCTCGACACCGTGCGCAAGCCAAGCATGATGTCCGACTATCTCGCCAACTGTACGCCCGGCTACTACAACGCCGAGGGTCATGTCGGCGAGGGCAAGAGCAACAAGGGCTTCTTCGAAGAGCAATACGAAGGCGCGGTGCAGTTCTACGCGATGCTCGGTGAGTGGCGCAAGCAGGGCAAACTCGACGGACTGGACCTGGCCTAGCACGGCAGCGCGGCAGCGCAGCGCATGGAACATTTCGATGTCATCATCGTGGGCGCCGGCCTGTCCGGTATCGGCGCCGCCCGACAGTTGCAGGACAAGTGTCCGGGCAAGACTTTCGCCATCCTCGAAAGTCGCGATGCGATAGGCGGCACCTGGGATCTATTCCG
>JAYWAC010000245.1:0-27501 GCA_043782755.1 Pseudomonadota bacterium
GTATTCGATACCGGCCGACGAGTTCGCGCGGCTGGCGGCGGCGCGCAGCGTGCGGCCCGCGCCGGCGCGCATCGACTTCGTGCGCGTGGCGGACGACGCCAGCCGCTACCGCAGCTTCATCGAGTCCGCGTTGCAGCCGCTGATCGGCCAGCCGGCGGAGCCGGCGACTCTCGATCCGCCCATGCGCAAGTTGTATGGCCGCAACCTGTTCGACACGCTCGACTACCACCTCGCGCACGATGCCGACCGGACCGGGCTCGAGGTCGACGCGCACCGCCGCAGCTATGGCCCAACCTACCTGCGCTTCGGCCTCGACCTGCAGGACGACTTCCAGGGCAACGACAGCTTCACGGCCGGCGTGCGCTTCATCGGCACGGAGGTCAACGCCTACATGGCCGAGTGGACCGCGGACGTCGCGCTGGGCGAACGCCCGAAGTTCGCGGCCGAGTTCTACCAGCCGCTCAGCTACGCCTCGCCGTGGTTCGTCGCGCCGCGCGTCAGCTTCGGCTCGCGCAGCGTGCAGGTGCAGCAAAATGGCCGGCTGGTGGCGAAGTACCGGGTCCGCGAGACCGACCTCGAAATCGACGCCGGCCGCGAAATCGGCGACTGGGGCGAGCTGCGCGGCGGCGTGCGCCGGCAGTCCGGCAACACCCACCTGCAGGTCGGCGCGCCGGGTCCGGGGCTGCTGCCGGAGAGCCGCTACCAGCAGGGCGGCTACTTCGCGCGCCTCAGCGTCGACCTGCTCGACAGCGTGAACTTTCCGCGCCACGGAGAGTTGTTCCAGCTCGAGTGGGATGCGCAGCGGGCGGCGCTCGGCGCCGGCCGGGCCTACGACAGCGTGCGCATGGATTGGCTCGTCGCACGCTCGCGGGGGCCCGACACAGTGGTGTTCTCCACGAGTGGCGGGTCGTCGCTGACCGCACAGCCGGGCGTGCAGAACCTCTTTACGCTCGGCGGCTTCCTCAGCCTGTCGGGACTCGGTGCGGACTCGCTGAGCGGGCCGCATTTCGGCATCGCGCGGCTCGTCTACCTGCGCCGGGTCGGGGCGGCCGGCGAGGGACTGTTCTCCGTGCCGACCTATCTGGGTGCCTCGGTCGAGGCCGGCAACGTGTGGCAACAGCGCCGCGAGGCGAGCTTCGGCAGCGCGCGCAAGGACGGCTCGGTGTTCGTCGGCGTAGACTCGCTGCTCGGACCGCTGTACGTAGGCGCCGGCTACGACACCACCGGAGTGACCTCGTACTACCTGTTCCTCGGGCGCACGTTCTAACGCCGCGCGCAGCGGGCGGACGGTACGACCGACGCCGGCGCCGCGACGGCTAGTCCTGCAGCCGGGCGCTGCCGCGGCTCTCGGCCAGGCGCTCGATCTTCTCCAGCAGCAGCGCCGGCGCATCGCCGATGCGCGAGTACTCGTGGCGCCTGATCATGTCGAGGAGCGCGGCGTCGCGCTCGCGCGCAGTCGCATACCAGTGCAGCTTCTGCCAGTCGTTGCCGAGCAATGCACGCAACGGATCGCTGCTCTTGAGCTTGACGCGGACGCCGAAGGGCCGGACGGTCGGCGGCGGGCCGCGATGCAGGTTATGTTCGCTCGCCGTCGACATGTTCGGATGCTCGCTCTGGTTGATGACGATTGCAGCACGGTCGCCTCGAAGCGTGACCCGCATCACGCTGTCCGGGTAGGCACCGCCGCCCGCATTTTCTACCATAACGTGTCTCAAGTGGTGGGCAGAGGGGCGGCTGACGCCCGGCCCGACGGAGGTACGGCAGATGTTTTGCGACGACCGGTCGACGCTGCGCGCCGGCGCCCTCGGGTTGCTGGCGCTGGCCCTGCTGGTGGGCGGCGGCTGCGGCGCGCGGCAGCCACGGCCGCGCACGGTCGACGAGCTCGCCGCCGACCCGACCGTGCTGCAGGGTCTCATGGCTCGCTGCGCCGCCGACGGGCGCCTCGCGGCCAACGATGCGGAATGCGTCAACGCGCGGCTCGCGACTGAGCGGATTGGCCGTGCGCTCGACGCCGAAAAGCGCAGCCTGCAAGACGAGGAATTCGCGCGCCAGCGCGAACAGCGGCGCCTCGCCGAGGATGCGCGCAGCCGCGCCGCCGCCGAGGCACAACCACGCTTCGACCCGTACAGCGCGCCGGTGCCGCCGGTTGCGTCGACTCCGCAGGGTGCGCCGGTCGAGGTGGCAGCGGCCGGGACCGCCGGCAGCGCGCACTAGTCCCGCGCTGCGCCCGGCGCGGGCCCGAGTTGCTCAGCGCTCGATGAATTCGAACAGCTCGCCGTTCGGCCCACGCGTCAGCATGACGCGCGCCGGCATGCCGTCGCCGAGCGCGACATGCAGGATCGGCAGGTGCCCGGCGAGGCCTGCGGCCTGCAGCCGCTCGCGCAGGCCCTCGAGATTCGGACAGCGCGTGCTGAACAGGCTGATTCCCAGATTGCCCGGGCGCATCAGGTTGGCGAGCTGCGGCGTCGAGTGCTCGTGAAAATGCACGGCCAGTACCTTGCCGCTGGGCTGCGCCGGATCGCGGAACAGCGACATGCTGACGCGCGCGTCGAGCGGCGCATCGAACAGGCGGCAGGCGTGTTCGCGGTCCTTGCCGACGAGTTCGTCGTCGAGGCTGTCGGCGGTGAGGCCGAGCGCGTCGCAGTAGAAGCGCCGCGTGGCCGCCGGGTCGGACGTAATCACCGACACCGTCGCGACTTCGCTGGTGCGGCCGCGCGGCGGTAGCGCGCGCTGGGCGCGCCTGGGATGGCGATGGCCGACCATCAGCAGCAGCGGCAGCTCGTCCGGCCCGGTCAACAGCGCCTCCTCGGTAGCGGAGTCGCCGACGCGAAAGCGCGTCGGTCCGGCGCGCAGCGTGCAGCCGGCTGCGGCGAGCACGGGCAGCGAATCGGCGAGCGGTGCGGCGACGTACAGGTCGAGCGCCTTCGGGCCGGCATCCGTCGGCCGGTCGAGCGTCGCCGCTCCGTGGTCGCGGCGCGTGGCGCGCTCCAACGGGTCCGGAAAGCGCGCGAGCCGCACCCGGCCGAAAGCGTAGCCGTCGCAGGACAACTCGACGAGGCGCACGTCGGCGTAGGGTGCGAGGCCCCACACCGACAGCAGGCTTACCGAGGCGCGCGTGTCGGACTCGACGCGCAGGCCGCAGACGTCGCGAAACAGCCCGAGGCTCGCCTCGATGTCCCGCACGCCCAGGGTCACGCACTCGATGCCGGAAATCATGACACTCGCTTCCTCAACGGGAGCGCAGGATACGCGACCCGCACCGGGCGGCAAGCGGGACAAACGACGGCCACGCGGAACTGCCGACGGCCACCGATGCCTTAGAATGGGTAACCCGACGTGGGGAGGATGCCCATGAGCCTGTTCGAGCGACGCAAATCGACCCTGCCGGCGGCGACCGACGCGCTGCCGGGGCGTAGTGAGCCGCTGCGCGCGCCGGTCCGGCACTTCGTCAACGGCAACCGGCTCGTGCCGCCGTACCCGGACGGCCACGAAGTGGCCGACTTCGCGCTCGGCTGTTTCTGGGGGGCGGAGCGCAAGTTCTGGCAGGCGCCCGGCGTGTACTCGACGGCGGTCGGCTACGCCGGCGGCCTGACGCCCAACCCGACCTACGAGGAAGTGTGCAGCGGCGGCACCGGCCACGCCGAGGTCGTGCGCGTCGCGTTCGACCCGAAACTCGTGTCCTACGATGATTTGCTGAGACTGTTCTGGGAATCGCACGATCCGACGCAGGGCATGCGCCAGGGCAACGACGTCGGCACGCAGTACCGCTCGGCGATCTATGCGACGAGCGCCGCACAGCTGGCGGCGGCCGAGCGCTCGCGCCTCGCGTTCCAGGCCGAACTCGCGCTTGCGGGCTACGGCGCGATTACGACCGAGATCCGGCCTGCCGCGCAGTTCTACTACGCCGAGGAATATCACCAGCAGTATCTGGCCAAGAACCCCGGCGGCTATTGCGGTCTCGGTGGTACGGGCGTGCGCTGCTCGGACTGAGGCTCCTCACAGTTTGATCGGCAGGCTGCGTATTGGCTTGCCGGTCAGACGCGCCACGGCATTGGCGACTGCTGGCGCAATCGGCGGTGTGCCGGGCTCGCCGACGCCGCTCGGCGCATCGCCACTGTCCACTATCAATACTTCGACCTGCGGCATCTCGGCCATCGTCAATACACGATGGTCGAAGAAGTTCTGTTGCGTGATACGCCCCGCGCGATAGCCCGCATCGCCGTACAAGGCTGCACTCAAGCCATAGACGATACCGCTCTGCATCTGCGCGATGACGGTGTCGGGGTTGATGACCGTGCCACAATCGACCGCACACCACACGCCGTGCACGCGAACCTGTTCGCCTGCCAGCGAGACCTCCGCTACCTGTGCCACCACCGTGCCGAAACTTTCATGCAGGGCGACACCGCGCGCGCGACCATCGGCCAGCGGCTGCGACCAGGCGTTCTGCAGAAGTTTGAGCACGCGATGTTCACGGCTGGTAGCGGGCAGATGAGCAAGCCGGAATTCAAAAGGATCAGATGAGGCCATGCGCGCCAGTTCATCCATGAAGCACTCGGTGAAGAAGGCATGGTGGGAATGACCGACGCTGCGCCAGAAACCGACCGGCAGCGGCAGCGGACAGGCCGCATGCTCAACCCGGCGATGGGGCATGGCATAGGTCAACCATGCCGCGCCTTCGACATTGGTGCGATCCGGGCCGCCCAGCGGCAGGCGTGGAAACGCACGACCAAGGGTAGCCTGACTGACCGACGGTGAGGCGATGAGGTTATGCCACGCGACGATGCGGCCTTGTTCATCGAGACGCGCCTTGAAACGTGACAGCACCGGCGGGCGATAAGTGTCGTGCTGGATGTCTTGCTCCCGCGAGTAGACCAGCTTGACGGCCTTGCCTGGCAAGGCACGTGCGATATGCAGTGCACGCAACATGACATCGGCCTCGATGCGACGGCCGAAGCCACCGCCGAGCAGCGGTGTGTGCAGCGTCACTTTGTCCTGTGCGAAACCCAGCGCATCAGCGGCCAATAGACGCAGAAGATCGGGCGCCTGATTACCACACCAGATCTCGGCCCGCTCGGCATCGACGCGTGCCGTGCAATTCATCGGTTCCATGCAAGCGTGGGCGAGGGGCGGCACACGGAACTCTGCGCTCAGCGTCCGACCCTCAGCGAGCATCTCGCGCGCCTGTCCTTGATTCTCGTAGACGAAGGTCTTGCCAGCATCGAGTGCGCGGGCGTAATCGGCAAACAGAGTTTCGCTCGATAGCTGGCCATGCTCGCCGTCATCAAATTTCGGTACGACATGTTGCAAGGCCTGTTCGGAATGCCACCAGGTGCGCGCGACGACCGCGACCGCGTCGTCGCTGGTGACCACGCCCTGGACGCCGGGCGAGGCTTCCAACGTCGCGCGATCGACACTTAGCAGGTGTCCACCAAACACCGGCGCGATGCGGATGGCTGCGTGCAGCAGGTCGGGCTGGATGACATCGATGCCGAATTGCGCCGCGCCTGTGACTTTGTCGGGCAGGTCCAGGCGCGGGAGCGGCTTGCCGATGTGGCGATAGTCGCTGCGCTTTTTAAACGTGATCTCGGTAGGCGCTTCGAGCAATGCGGCCTCGCCGGCCAGGGCGCCATAGTGCAGCGCCCGACCACTGGCGGCATGGGAGACCACCCCGTCGGATGCCTGCAATTGCGTTACCGGCACTGCAAGACGCGCGGCTGCCGTCTGCATCAGCATCATGCGCGCTGCCGCGCCGGCGGTGCGCATCGGCAACCAGGCATCGCGCACGCTGGCACTACCGCCCGTTATCTGGACCCCGAGCGCGCGTGCCACGCGTTCGAGCCCGAAGCGTCCGCCGCGCGCGAGCCAGCCGTGGTCGTCATCGGCCAAGGGCAGGGATGACACCAGTGCGGCGATATTGCCGTAGACCTTGGCGATGGGCGCCTGCTCGACGGCGATCGCCGACCACGGCACATCCAATTCCTCGGCGACCAGCATGGCTAGCGCGGTGAAGATCCCTTGGCCCATTTCCGCGCGTGGTACGGCGACCGTCACTCGTCCATCCTCGGCAATACGCAGCCAGGCATTGAGTGCGGTTTCTCCAGGGCGACTAGTCAGCACATGGCGATCACCGAGCAGGTCGCGTGGCTTGAGTACACCGTAGCCGACTAGCAGTCCGCCACCCAGCGCGAGACCACTCAGGAGCAAGCGGCGACGTGAGCGCGAGAAACTCATGTGCCGTGCAATTCGCGCGCGGCGAGGTGGATGGCGCGGCGCACCCGTTGATAAGTTCCGCAGCGGCACAGATTGGTGATGGCTTGGTCGATGTCTTCGTCGCTCGGCTGGGGTTGGCGGGCGAGCAGGGCGGCGGCGGCCATCAGCATGCCGGACTGACAGTAGCCGCATTGCGGCACCTGCTCGGCCAACCAGGCTTTCTGCAACGCATGCAGTGTGTCGGTCGCCAGGCCTTCGATGGTGGTGATAGGTTGACTACCCAGGGTGCCGACGGGGACCTGACAGCTCCGTTGCGCTTGACCGTTGATGTGCACAGTACAGGCCCCACAGGCCGCCACGCCGCAGCCGAACTTGGTGCCGGTCAGTCCGAGTACGTCGCGCAACACCCACAGCAGGGGCATGGCGTCTTCCACCTCGACTTGCTGAGTGTTGCCGTTAATTTTTAGTCTCGTCGTCATGGCACCACGCTAACGAGCTAGGCGACGCCTGTCCAGGCGCACGCATAGTGGACAAGCCCGCCCCGTCACAGAGAAGATGCCGCTCCCTTCGTGCAGGTCAATTCGATGAGCAATCAGACTTGGAATCCCGACGATTACGCCCGTCACGCCAGCTTCGTGGTCGACATGGCCACCGACATGGTTGATCTGCTGGCGCCGCGCCGCGACGAGCGTGTACTGGATCTCGGCTGTGGTGACGGCGCCTTGACCATCAAGCTGCTGCCCCATGGCTGCAAGGTCGTGGCGGTTGACAGCAGCGCCGAGCAGATCGGCGCGGCCTGTGCGCGCGGCCTTGATGCACGCGTGATGGATGGTGAACGGCTCCTTTTTACCGACGAATTCGATGCCGTGATCAGCAACGCCGCGTTGCATTGGATGAAGCGACCCGCAGCGGTTATCGATGGCGTTTGGCAGGCGCTGCGACCGGGCGGTCGTTTCGTTGTCGAGATGGGCGGCGCCGGCAATGTCGCGACGGTCATCGATGCGATCAGTGCGCTGCTCGCGGCGCGCGGTATCGACGCAGCGGCCTGGAGTCCATGGTATTTCCCGACGCCCGCCGCCTATCGCGAGCTGCTGGAAAGCCGTGGCTTCGTGGTCGATTCCATGCTGCTATTCGAACGACCCACACCCCAGGCCGGCGACGTCGTGCACTGGTTGCGCCTTTTTACCCAGTCCTTCTCGGCGTCCTTGCCGGAGACCGAGCGCGAAGCGTTCTATGCCGCGCTTGCCGAGCGCCTGGCACCCAAGTTGCGCAACGCCGAGGGGCGTTGGATCCTCGACTATGTGCGCTTGCGCTTCACCGCGCACAAGCCGGCCTGAGGCCGGTGACTATGGTCGAGCAAGTGTTACTTGAACAGACACGCGCCGAATTTGAAGCACTGCTAGAGCGGTTCGACCAGACGCTCGATGTGGGTCGCCACGCAGTCACCGAGGTGATCGAGGTTATAGCCGCCTTCCAACACCGATAACAAGCGGCCGCCTGCATACTGGGTGGCGACTTCCATCAGCCTCTCGGTCATCCAGCGGAAGCAGTGGGTGCTGAGTTGCACATCGGCCAGCGGGTCGTCGCGATGGGCATCGAAGCCCGCCGAGATGATCACGCATTCGGGCTTGAAGGCATCGAGCTTGGGCATGATCTCTTCGATGAACGCACGCTCGTAAGCACTGTCGGTGGCGCCCGCCGGCATCGGACAGTTGAGCGTCGCGCCGCGCCCATGGCCGCTGCCGGTCTCGTAGGCGGCGCCGGTGCCGGGGTAGTAGGGATATTGATGGGTGCTGACATAGAGCACTGAAGGGTCTTGCTCGAAACTGTGCTGGGTGCCATTGCCGTGGTGCACGTCCCAATCGACGATCGCAATCTTGTCGAGACCATGCCGGCGTTGCAGATAGCGCGCAAGGATGGCGACGTTATTGAACAGACAGAAGCCCATCGCCGCTTCACGTTCGGCATGGTGGCCGGGCGGACGCAACAGCGCGAAACCGTTGGCGATGCTGCCAGCGACCATGGCATCGGCCAGCGCGAGTGGCGCGCCGGCGGCGAGCAGAGCGACTTCGTAGCTGTGCTTGGAAATCACTACATCCGGCGTATCGAGATAGTGGGCGCCGGCGGCACAAGTGCGCGCCGCACGACGGATATAAGCCAGCGAGTGAATGTGCTCAATGATCGTGAGATCAGCCGGCACGGCGTCGATGCGATGCAACCCACCATAACAGGCGCGCGTCGCCAATGCCTGGCGAATGGCGCCGATCCGTGCGGCCGTTTCGGGATGATGGGGCCCGGTGTCATGGGTGAGAAAGCGATCGTCGTCGATGAGGCCGGTGGCCATGGTGCCGAGAGTCCTGCGCGCGATAAGTTGCGATGCTAGCGCAGGCTGTGCTTGCTTGTAAGATGCCGCGATGAGCTGGCTATGGCTGACCCTCTTCAGTGCGTTCACGATGGTCAGTGCCGACGCCGCCACCAAGCGCTATTTTTCCGAGACCAATGTCTGGGAGACCGCCGTCGTGCGCTTGGCAACGGGTGGCGCGCTGGTCTTGCCGTAGGCGCTGTTACGCGTGCACATGCCGTGGGATATTGGCTTCTGGCGCTGGATGATGGTGTTGATTCCCCTCGCAATCGCGGGCGTCTATTTGTACATCTCGGCCGCAATCTGGTGGCTGGTGTAATCATGGGGCTGGGCGTGGTCTTGCTGACGGCCATACACTGAGATTTGTGCATGAGTGACCGCTTTCCTGATTTCATGCCGCAGCCGCTGGTGGTGCTATCGATAGGCATCAATCCGTCGCCGCACGCAGTGCGCGCCGGCTATCCCTTCGCCTTCGCGCGCAATCGCTTCTGGCCGGCCTTGAATGGTTCACGTGTGATCGCGGCGCCGCTGACACCCGGGGTGGCCGCAATGACTGAGCTTGGCGAGCGCTATGGCATCGGCTTCACCGATGTGGTTAAACGCGCCACGCCCGGCATGAAGGGCCTGAAGGCGGCGGATTACGATCGCGATGCGCCACTGTTGTTGGCCAAGATCCGCCGTCATCGTCCGGCCGTGCTGTGGTTCCATGGCAAGGTCGCCGCGCGCGAGTTCCTGACGCGGTTGCGTATCGACTGGGATGACTTGCCGTGGGGCGAGCAGGCGCAGACCGTGGAGGATGCGCGGGTGTACGTAAGTCCCAATCCCAGCCCCGCCAATGCGAGTTTCTCGGTGGCTGACCTGACGGCGTCCTATGATGGACTAGCCGCGCTGCGTGCGCGGCTAGGAGTGTAGGAGAAAGCAAGACGAGGACCTGTCAGGGTCCTCCGTCAAAGTCTTTAGTGGACGTCCGTAGGGGTGGCCGGCGGCGCGGCGACGGTCGCGCTCGGCTTGGCACCGACCTTGGTCTCGCGACCGTTGTCGACCAGGCGCTGGTCGGCGGTGTCGGCGTAGATCCAGTCGGTCAGCACGTTGCCGGCTTCCGACAGAATGACATCAAGCGCCTTGTCCTTGTCGTCGGGCTTCTTGAACTCGTCGTCTTCTTCGTCCGTTTCCGGCGTGACGGCGTCAGCCGGCAGCGGCGCCAGGCCGCGCGCCACGCGTATCTGATTCTCGCGTGCGCGTTGCTCGTTGCGGGCCTTGTCGTGTTCAGTGCGGCGCTTGTCCTCGCGCAGTGACAAAGCTTTCAGTTTTTGCGCATCGCTGATGGCGTGCTCGGTTGCGAGCAAGGCCTGGAAGGCGGTGTCGTTCGCAATGCGCTTCTCAGCCAGCTTGCGCACACTGCCGATGCGATCCTCGGAGTAGGCGACCGGCGTGAAACGGGCCGGATCGATCGAGGCCCAGGGCAGGGCGTTGTCCAGCGAGCGTTCGCCGTGATCGTCGTCGTTCATCACGGTCGGAAAGGCGACGTCCGGCACCACGCCTTGATACTGGGTGCTGCTGCCGCTGACGCGGAAGAACTGCGCGATGGTCGCCTTGAGCTGACCGAGCTTGCCGTTCATGGTCTGATCGAAGCGATTCAGATCGACCAGATTCTGCACCGTGCCTTTGCCAAAGGTCGGTTCGCCGATGATCATGCCGCGGTGATAGTCCTGAATGGCGCCGGCGAAAATCTCCGAGGCCGAGGCGCTGTTGCGATCGACCAGCACCGCGAGCGGGCCCTTGTAGTCGATCTGCGGCTCGGTGCTGCGCTCGATCTGCACACGGCCCTGGGAGTCACGCACCTGCACCACGGGGCCTGGGCCGATGAACAGCCCGGTCAGCTCGGTCGCTTCACTCAAGGAACCGCCGCCATTCGCGCGCAGATCGATGACCAGGCCTTCGATGTGCTTGGCCATCAGCTCGTCGATGATCTTGCGCACATCGCGGGTGGTGCTGCGGTAATTCTCGTCACCGGCGCTGCGCGCCTCGAAATCCATGTAGAAGGTCGGCAGGGTAATGACACCGATCTTGGCCACGCCAGTGCCACGTTTGACATCGATGACCGAGCCCTTGGCGGCCTGTTCGTCGAGCTGGATAGTGTTACGGGTGATGGCGACCATGGTGGTCGGGCCGCCGAGCGCAGTGCCTTTGGGCAGCACCTGCAGGCGTACCACTGAACTCTTGGGGCCACGTATAAGATCGACCACGTCGTCGAGACGCCAGCCGATGACATCGACGATGGCGCCCTTTTCGTCCTGGCCGATGCCAACGATGCGATCGTCGGCATGCAGTTTGCCGCCGAGATCGGCCGGACCGCCGGTCACCACTTCGCGTACCACGGTCAGTTCGTTGTCGCTCTGCAGCACCGCGCCTATGCCTTCCAGCGATAGGCTCATGCGAATCTTGAAGTTCTCGGAAGTGCGCGGCGAGAAATAGGCGGTGTGCGGATCGATGGCCGTGGTATAGGCATTCATCAAGGTCTGGAATACGTCTTCGCTGTTCAACTGCGCGGTACGCCGCACCAGCCCGTCGTAACGTTTCTTGAGCGTGGTGTTGATCTCGTTCAACGGCTTGCCGGCCAGTTTGAGCGAGAGGATGTCGTTCTTCACGCGCTTGCGCCACAGCTCGTCGAGCTCGGCGCTGTCTTTCGGCCAGGCCGCTTTCTTGCGATCGAATTCAAAGGACTCGTCGACCGTGAAATCGAACTTGCTGTCGACGGCTTTGCTTGCGTAGTCGACGCGCTCGCCGAGGCGCTGACGAAAGCGCACGAACATGTCGAACAGTGGATTCAGGCTCGAACTGCGCAGATAATCGTCAACGCGCGTCGCATGCTGATTGAATTCGTCGATGTCGGCCTGGGTGAAGTAGCTGCGGGCCGGGTCGAGCGCGTCGATGTAGCGATCGAGGATCTTCTTCGACAAGGCGTCATCGAGCGGAATATTCCGGTAGTGATAGTTGCTGATGACGTGCGTGATGAGGCGGGTGGAGCGGCGATGTTCCGGTCCCGGCTTGAGGTCATCGAGGGCTACCACCGGGGCATTGGCCCAGCTCGCGGCACTTAAGACCGACGACAGCAACAGGGACAGAAGAAGAGTGGCCGGTTGTCTCATAAATTTCCGCTGGGTTCGCGAGGCGATTGGGTTGAGCGGTTCTCACCGCGTGCCTAGTCTAGCGTATTTGTTGCAATTTCCAGTATAAAACCTTGTTCCGCGCACCCTTGGATGGCCGTTGTCCGATCGTGTTCCCGATCTTTCTCCACCCTCTCGCGACAGCGCCGCCGCTGTCGTCGACGCGCATTGCCGCAGGCCAGCACAAATGACTGAGACCCAACGCGATGAATTTCGGTTCATCGCTTCGCAGACCGCGCTCGAAGGGCTGTGCGGCGAATTGCGCGATGCGCCCTGGCTGGGGTTGGACACCGAATTCGAACGCAGCCGTACGTTCTACGCGGAACTGTGTCTGGTGCAGATAGCGGCACCCGGGGTGCTGGCCTGTATCGATCCCTTTGCCGTCGAGTCCTTGGCGCCATTGATCGATGTATTGGCGCTAGGAACAGCGACCAAGCAGTTGCACGCCGCCCGTCAGGACCTCGAGGTGCTCTATCAGGTCGACGGCCGTCTGCCGGTGTCGTTGCTCGACACTCAGATCGCGGCCGGACTCGCCGGCTTCGCCGATAACATCGGCTACGCCGACCTCGTGCAGCAGTTGCTCGGCATCGCGCTCGATAAATCCCAGACCCGCACCGACTGGCGCCAGCGCCCGCTGACCTCGGCGCAACTCGAATACGCGGCAGCCGACGTGCTGCATCTCGCACCGATCACCGCCTTGCTGGACGACAAACTCGCCAGTCTCGGGCGCAGCGCCTGGTTGCGGGAAGACTGTCGCGCCTTGCTCGCGCCCGAGAATTACCAGCAGGCGCCGGCGACTGCCTGGCAGCGCCTGCGAGGTCTATCCAATCTGGCACTGGAGGCGCAGGCGCGGGCCGTCGCCCTGGCCGCCTGGCGTGAGACTACCGCCCGGAGTCGCAATCTGCCACGTGGTTGGGTGCTGAAGGATGACGAGTTGCTGGCGCTTGCTAGCAAGGTGCCAGCCAATGCACCAGAACTCGCCGCGCGGCTCGCCAATAACGGCAATGTGCGACGCCATGCCGAGGCCATCCTCGACATCCTTCATGCGGCCCGCGCTGCCGACGCACCGCGCGCCGCCCGTCGCCTGACGAGCGCCGGTCGCGCTGAATTGAAACGCCTCTCGGCGCGCGCCCAGGATATTGCGCAGAGACTCGGTATCGCGCCCTCGATTCTCGTCACGCGCCGCGAACTCGAAGTGCTGGTGTGTGGTGAGACGCCGCCACGTTTGCGTGACGGCTGGCGCGGGCCAGAGCTCGCGGAATTGGTCGAGCTACGCGCCGAGACCAGCGACGAGAGCTTGTGGGAGTTCTGAGCGACGGCTTTTCCCAGCGCTGGTCTGCGAGCGGTGCCTTGCTGATGTGGGGCACGCTGGCGCTGGCAGCCACTGACATCACTGCGCCTTCGTTGAGCGCCCGTCCTTTACTGCCGACGTGGTTGCGCGCCCTCGACGCTGACATCGTCATCAGCGCCGAGAGCGTCGAATGGCAGGGCCATGAGTTGCGTGACGCGCAGTTGCCGTTGGCACTGCACAGCGGCGAGATCGAAGTCCGCGAAGCGCATGCGCGCCTTGCTGGCGGTGAACTCAAACTCGACGTCAGCCACCACTGGACGGGCGATACCACGCTGCGTTTTAGAGCTGCCCACGTCACGCTCGGCGAATTACCCGCGCTGCGTCCTTTTGTCAGCGGCGTGCCGATTGATGTCGACGTCGATCTGAATGGCGCGGGCGACAGCCTTGCCGCGCTTGCGGCATCGACCAATGGCCGTGTCCAGCTGCGCAATAGCGGGCCCGGCATCGTGCGCCATGGCTTCGAGGAAATGGGCGACAACCTGGTCTACCACTTCATTCGCGCCTTGGAGATCTTTCGCCGTGCCGGCACCGACGCCGACCTCGAATGCGTGGCAATGGATCTGCTGTTTCAGAACGGCGTCGCGAATGCCAAGCAATCCATGGAACTACGCACCCGTCGCCTGTATGTGCGCGGCGGCGGCCGTGTCGATTTGCGCGACGAGAGCATGGACCTCGTGTTCAAACCGGACACGCGCGGCACCATCAAGCTGCAGAGCTTGAAGGTGGTCGAGCGGGTGCGGGTGCGCGGGCCGTTGCGCGCGCCGGAAGTCACGCTGGACAGCGCTCATCTGGTCGGGCGCGCCGCGCGCCTGGGATTGGATGTCGCCAATCTCGGCGGTGGCGCGGTGCTCAATCGTCTGCTGCGACGCAAGCCTGTGCCGGGCCTGTGTGCGGGGACGCTGAGCGCGCCGTTCAAAACGCCTTGATGGATCGCGAGACAAACACCCGGCGCCTAGCATCCTTATCAATGTACTGCGAGCCTGCCAAGGCGAAGTGTTTTACCAGCCAGCGGTATTGAGAGGGCGGGCGCGCGCCCTAGAGGTAGTTCGGAAATTCTTTATCGAAGTTAGCGTGGGACAGCTGCAGCACATTCAAATCGAAGCTCGGCAGGATGTCACCCTTGGACTGACGCTCGATGAGGAAACGGAACGCCGCTTCGATACAAGCAATGGGCGTGATCTTGCCGCCCGTCAGGCGCTGATAGGTGGTCTCCATCAGCGTCACGCGATGATGGGTTCGTCCTGCGGAATCGGACACCTCCACGCTAAACACCATCAAGGCGCCTTCGTTTGGTTTTTGCTCGACTTCGATCATGACGCCATGACCGTCCGCGCTCGGCGCGCGGGTCGAGTGTCGAGCAGGATGCACACCGGCGCCAACATCATTTTTCCTTGACGATATCGAGCAGTTCGATTTCGAAAATCAGCGTCTCGTTCGGACCGATGACCGCGCCCGAGCCGTTTACGCCATAGGCGAGTTCCGGCGGAATGGTCACCAGCCAGCGTGAGCCGACTTTCATCAAGGGCAGAATCTTACCCCAACCTTCGATCACACCGTTGACCGGGAAGGTGACCGGCTTGCCACCGCGCTTGGAGCTGTCGAATTCGCGGCCATCGACCAGCGTGCCGGTGTAGTGAACCTTGACCGTGCTGTCGGCGCTCGGCTGGGCACCGGTGCCATCGCGCAGCACTTCGTACTGCAGGCCATCGGGTAGGGTGGTGACGCCCTTCTTGGCTTTGTTCTTGTCCATGAAGGCACGGCCCTTGGCAAGATTTTCGCCGGCCAACACCTTCTTCTTCTCGCCGGCCTTCTGCGCCGCACTACGCAGGGCATTCTCCATAGCCTCGCTCGACAGGCGCGGCTCGGAACCTGCCAGGGCGTCCTTGATCGCCATGTAGACCGCGTCGGCATCGAGCGGCGCACCCTGGCGCATCATGCTCTGCGTGAAATTGATGCCGAAGGCGTAGCTGAATTTTTCGGCATCGGTGGTGAGGGAGGTGCCGACCGCGAGGACCGAGGTGCTGGTCATCGCAATGCCGGCGGCGAGGAGAATTCGTTTCATGAAGTGCCTGTGTTCGAACGTAGAGAGGGCGCGATCTTCCCATACCTGCCCGGATCTTGATATGGCAGGTCCTCTGCGGTGTCTCAGGCGGCCTGACGGAAGATGCGCTCGAGGCTGACGTGACGGGCAATGCGGTCCACGCACCAGTCGAGCAGAGCAGGTGCGTCACGCGTATAGCTGACCAGTCCGTCCTGTTCCGTCTGGCCTAAAGCGAACAGACTTTCTTGCGGGTAAAGGCGGGCAATAGCACGCGCCTGGTCACGCGGCAGACGCAGTACGCCGAGCGTCACCGAATGCAGGCGCGAGGCATCGAGCGCGGCGAATACGGTATCGAAAAAAGCACGATGCACGGCCTTGAATTCGGCTAGCGGCAACAGCGGATCGAAGCGTAGACCGACCGTCCAGCCCTGTGCCTGCAGGCGCGCGATGGCGGCCAGCCGCGCGACGAGACTGGGGGTGCGATCTTCAAAAGCATCGACCACCGCCGCCGGACTCAAAGAAAAAGCACACACACAGCGCGGCATGGGTGGCATGGCCAACAGACCGCGTATCTGGGTGCTCTTGCTGCGCAGTTCGAGCCAGGCATTGGGGATGTCGGCACAGGCAGCGATGAAGGGCGCGGCAAAGCCTGTAATCGGATCGAGCGCCAGGCTGTCGCAGTCATAGCCCGAAAACAGCCAGCACGGCGCGGTGCTGGTCGCGCACTGCGCGCGGATGTCGGCGATGAAGTCTTCGTAGTTGACGAACAGTACATAGTGAGCAGAACGGAACATGCCCTGCAGAAAGCAGTAACGGCAGTCGTAGAGACAGTTCAGCATGTGCGAGAAATAAAAGGCGGGATCGGGCGTGAAGCCATAAGCCGTCGGCACGGGCAAGAGTCGGCGGCCATGCTTGGCGGCCAGAATCAGGGCGGGCTGAGTTTTCTGCAGGCGGAAGTTCTGGTTGTGGCGATTGAACACTTCGCCATAACGCTCGCAGGGGATCACTTGCCGTGGCTTGAGCCGTTCCAACACCCGTGCAGTGCGTGGGTGATCGGCCACCTCGCGCTCGACATAGACCGTTTCGATCACGGGGCGATGGGCGTTGGCAAGGGTAGCGCGTCCACTTCCTCGCGCAGGCGTGCCAGCAACACGGCGGCGTTGCGACTATCGGCAAAGGTCGCGGCTGTCGGCGGCGCGCTTGCGCTCAGCAAGGCGCGCCGTTGCAATAACTGCCGCAGCTGGGTGGCTTGGGCATGGGTGAAATGCCAGTGTGGCAGGAGTAGCGCCGCCGCGTCGTCTGGTGGCGACGTTGGCAGACGCGCTGCCACTTCGCGCAGGCCTTCGACCAGCAGCAACACGGTCGGCAAGGCGTCCCGCATGAGGCCATGCACGCGACTGCGCTCGATAGCGGCGATGCCGCTCTCGGCGTTGTCAGAAACTACCTTCATGACTTGGATGAGATCCCCGTTCGCGACGCGGCTGGTGGCGGCCATGAAACCGGCCGCTTCCATGTCGCAACAGGCGCGCGGCGGATAGTCGCTGACGGCGCTGTCGTAGGTGATGAGTTCGGCGGCGGCGCAGGGCGCCGTGAATAACAGACTCGGATACCAGGCACCGTCACGGCCGTGATGACTGATACGCGCGGCGAGTAAGGGTGTGCCAAGGGCGTGACTGCCATGACCGGCGATGCCGAGATTGAGCCAGATGTCGTCGGCACGTGCCTCGCGCATGCCGGCCGCGTAACCGACTGCGGCAGCGCTGGCATGGGTGCCGACGCCCGAGATCACGACGCGCGCTGGGTCATCGCCGTAGACGCGGAAAGGTCGCTCGCGCAGCGCCTTCAAGCGCCAGTGTTCAACCAGCGCCTGAGCCTCGCTGGCGAGCGCGCAGATCACCGTGACCGGCGCAGTCATCGCGGCCGGGGGATGAAGCCGAAGTGCGCGGCGACCTCGGCGCGCGGCAACCTGTCGAGCGTCAGGCGACGGTCCTGCCAGCGGAAGGTCTGTGGCACATCTTCGTCATCGCATTCGATGAGAAATTCACAACTGGCCAGACAGCGATCGTCGAGCGCACCGACGCCGAGGGCGGTGTGTAGTAGCAGGTTACCGTCGTCGTCGAGCAAGACCGCGATGAGATCACGAGTCACAAGTCCGGTATGGGTGGTGAACGACAGATCCGGTTGCCAGCGCAAGATCCACGGCGTGTAGTCGAGATCGACGAACACCTGCTGCGGGCCATTTTGTACATACCAGCGGCCGTGTTCATCGGCGCGATAATGGCGGGACAAAAAAGTCTGGGCGCGCGGATGTCGAATGAGTTCGCCCTGGATGCGCCACTGACCGCGACTATCCAGCGACAGCCAGCCGAAACATTGCGGCACGTCCGGCCACTTGGCCATGGCGCGCACCACCTCGTCGTCGAAAGCCGGCCACGGCACATCGCTCGCGCTCACGGCAGTTCGCTCACGACCGCGACCATGGCCGTCGTCAGCGTCGCCAATTCCTCATCGCTGATGACATAGGGAGGCATGACATACACCAGACGTCCGAAGGGCCGTAGCCATACGCCGCGCTTGACGAAAGCCTGGGGGATGGTGCGCATGTCGACCGCTTGCCGCAGTTCAACGACACCGATAGCGCCGAGGATGCGTACGTCGACCACCTGCGGCAGCGCGCGACAGGGTGCGAGGCCGCGCTGCAGGGCAGCTTCGATGCGCTGCACCTTACTCGACCAGTCATCGTTTAGGACCAGCTCGATGCTGGCGCGTGCGCAAGCGCAGGCCAGTGCGTTGGCCATGAAGGTCGGGCCATGCATGAACACACCGGGTTCGGCGCGACAGATAGTGTGGGCGACTGCCGACGTGACCAGGGTCGCGGCGAGAGTCATGTAACCACCGGTCAGCGCTTTGCCCAGGCACAGAATGTCGGGCGAGATGCCGGCATGTTCACAGGCGAACAAGCGGCCCGAGCGGCCAAAGCCGGTGGCGATTTCATCGGCAATCAGCAGCAGACCGAATTCGTCGCAGATCGCGCGCACGCCAGCCAGATAGGCAGGATGGTAGAACCACATACCGCCGGCACCCTGCACGATGGGTTCGAGGATGATGGCGGTGAGACTGTCGGCGTGCTGGGCGGCAAGGTCGCGCAAGGCGTCGAGATCGCGAGCCTCCCAGTCATCGCGATAGGCGACGTTCGGGCGTGGCGCGAACAGATGCTCCGGCAGCACGGCGCTGAACAGGCTGTGCATGCCGGTCACCGGATCACAGACCGCCATCGCGCCGAAAGTGTCGCCGTGATAACCGCCGCGGATGGTCAGCAGTTTCTGGCGCCGGGGTTCATTGCGTGCTGCGCGGTATTGCAGCGCGAGCTTGATCGCGACCTCGACCGCCACCGAGCCCGAGTCGGCGAAGAACACGTGTTCGAGACCGGCGGGCGTGATGTCAACCAGGGTGCGTGCGAGCCGCGCGGCGCCTTCGTGGGCGAGACCGCCAAACATGACGTGGGCCATGCGGTCGAGCTGCTCGCGCACCGCGTTGTCCAGCGCCGGGTGACGATAGCCATGGATGGCCGACCACCACGAGGCCATGCCGTCGATCAGCTCGCGGCCGTCGGCGAGTTGCAGGCGACAACCCTGTGCGCCCACCACCGGGAAGACCGGCGGCGGATCGATCAGTGTGCTGTAGGGATGCCAGACATGCTCGCGATCATAGGCGAGCCAGGCGGGGGCTTCGTTCATAACTCCGGAGTGACGCGCCAATGCGCGATACCGGGTGCCTGGAATACTGCAATGTCGCCGACTTCGCTTACGCAGCGTTGTGGCTGTTCGTCTTCGGCATCGCGCGTCAAGGTGATGCGGGCGGTGTTGACGGGGAGTCCGTAGAAGGCCGGGCCATTGCGCGCGGCAAAGGCTTCAAGATGCGACAAGGCGTCCTGCGCGGCGAACACTTCGGCATAGCCGGCCAATGCAACGGGCGCGTTATAGATACCTGCGCAGCCGCACTCCGCTTCTTTGGTCGGGATCACATGGGGCGCTGAATCGGTGCCGAGGAAATAATGAGGATCGCCGCCGCACACGGCCTTCAGCAACGCTTGGCGATGGGTCTCGCGCTTGATGATGGGCAGGCAGTAAAGATGAGGGCGGATGCCGCCTTCGAACATCGCGCCGCGATTCAACAGCAAATGATGAGGCGTGACGGTCGCCGCCAGCAGGCGCGGGTCGGCGTCGCCGACATAGGCCGTTGCTTCGGCGGTGGTGATGTGTTCGAAAACTATCTTCAGACCAGGATGGCGGGCACGCAGCGGTTCCATCACGCGCTCAATGAATACCGCTTCGCGATCGAAAACGTCGACCGCGCGGTCCACCACTTCACCATGAATCAACAAAGGCAGGCCTACTTTGCTCATCGCTTCGAATACCCCATCAAGCCGCGTGATATCAGTCACGCCCGCCGCCGAATTGGTGGTTGCCCCGGCCGGGTAGAGTTTGGCGGCGGTGAACACGCCATCGCGCGCGCCAGCGCTGAGATCCGTCGCGTCGGTGACATCGGTCAGGTAACAGGTCATGAGTGGCTCGAAGTCATCGCCTTCGCTGAGTAGACCGCGTATACGATCGCGATAGGCGGCGGCTGCAACGGCACTGGTGATCGGCGGTTTCAGATTGGGCATGACGATGGCGCGAGCGAAGTACCGGGCGGTGTCCGGCAGGACCGCCGCCAGCACATCGCCGTCGCGCAGGTGGACGTGCCAGTCGTCAGGGCGAGGCAACGTAATTCGTGGGGTCTCCATCGGCGCGACTCTAGCATGGCCGGCCAAGGCCAGGCAGCCGCACTGGCACGGGCGATCGCTATCAACGACGTCAAAGTTGCTGGCAATGTCCGCGCCTTGTCGCGCGCCTTTACACGAGCGGTGATTTTCTCGACAAGATTCGCACGCCCTACAAGGGCGAGTTCAGCTTGCGCTTCCATCCCGCAGCTCAGGTGTTCACGACACACGACGAACGCAGCGCACGCGAAGAGAAGCGCATCGGCACATGAGCAAACATGCACGCGCTGTCGAGTTGCTTGGGCAGACGCGCAGCGTGCGAGGCTATGGCGTGGTGAAGCAGCTAGTGCCGAGGCCTATCATCTAGCCGTGAATAATCTATGCACGGTTTGGCACATAGCGTCGACGCACCGGGCGGCGGGATTCTGACGGCGAGCTCGTGCTGGAATGCGTGGTGAGTTTGCGGCGCCACGTTTGTTCACGATTCGAGTGACGGGCGGCATCGATGGGCAATGGGCGAAAGACCATCAAAACCCCGCAGCAGGACCGCTGTGGAGAGCTTGTCAAGCTTCAGCGCAAAAAATTTTTGCGGCGGTTCCGGTCGTGAAAGGGAGCGAGTATGATGCGCGGCCATGACGGCGGCTGGCCTGCAAGGCTGGACGCAGACCCTATCGCAAGAGCGACTCAAGCATGCCCATGCCCTCGCTGATTTCCGAAGTTCAGACCGGCACCCGTTCCGGCTTTCCCGACACCGCGTCGAGCAACGGCACGGTGAAGGATATCGACGGCAAATCCTGCGTCTTCTACGACGGCTACTGGATCCGCCGCTACGAAGTCCCGAAAGACGAAGCCGCCGCCCGCCGAGAACTGATAGACCAACTCACCAAACGCGTTTTTCATCACACCGAGCCCGGTATCAATACCCCGGGTTATAACCTCGCCGAAGCCCGCCAAGCTTACGAAACCGAGCCCGACCGCGACCACCGGCGTGTCAACGCGGCGATGCTGGCAGGTGCCTTGCTGAACCGCGGCTCCGACATCTTCACCATGATCTTCGAGCTCAATCGACGCGGCATCGAGATCACCCAGTCGAACGAATTGATGTTGGAGTGCGAATCCTGCTTTCTTGAAGCTTTTGACCTCGGCAAGCAGGTCAAGCACTACAGCGGCGAGGAAGGCCTCGACGAGTTGTGGGGCGAGCCGCTGAAGGTTTTCTACATGCCGGTGGCGGAATTCTACGAATCCCGTTACATCAAGATTGCCCAGACCATGGCCGCCATTGACGGCATCGCCGCCTGTCTGCTCGACACCTTTGCCGTGGTGCCTGGCTTCGCTGGCTTGTCGGCGAGGGTGACGGCCTATTCACGCGCTGCCAAACTCGAGAGCGAAACCATCAAGACTGATCCCGCGATCTTCCGCGTGTGGCCGGATTTCGTCGTCGCCGGTGACAATCTGTGGGACTTCGAAGCCGAGAGGCGCGGGTCCGACGACAACTATGCGATCGTCGAGCAAGGCACGAAGTTGGTGCGCGAGGGCAAGCGTCTGATCGAATGGATAGCCTTCGCCCGCGTGCCTATGCCCAAGACTACCGAAAACTTCTTCAAGCGCTGCGCCAACTTCAAGAGCGCCGTTGAAGCGTCACGCGCGGCCTGATTCCTCGGTCGCTGCGTCCATGCACTCAAGCGTGCTGCACGCGCTGACGACCATCGTTGGCGCCAGCCATGTGCTGCGCGATCAAGATTGTGCTGCCTATGACATCGATGAGCGACGCCTCTATCAAGGACGCGCGCTCGCGGTGGTGCGTCCGGCCGATGTAGACGAAGTCTCACGCGTCGTCGCGCGCTGCGCGGCACAGCGGATTGCGATGGTTCCCCATGGCGGTAATACCGGCTATTGCGGTGGCGCAACCGCCGATGCTTCGGGTACGCAACTGGTTTTGAGCCTCGAACGACTGAATCGCATACTGGCGATCGATGCGCAGGCCTATACCATGAGCTTGCAAGCGGGCGTGGTGCTGGCGGCGGCGCAAGCGGCAGCGGCGGCCCATCAGTGCTTGTTGCCGCTCGCGATGGGCTCCCAGGGCAGTTGTCAGATCGGCGGCAATCTTGCCACCAATGCCGGCGGACTCGCGGTGTTGAAATACGGCACAACGCGCGATCTCACGCTCGGTCTGCAAGTCGTGCTGCCCGATGGGCGCGTACTCGATCAGCTTTCGACCTTGCGCAAAGACAACACCGGCTACGATCTCAAACAGCTTTTCATTGGTGCCGAGGGCACCCTCGGCATCATCACTGCGGCGGTGCTCAAGCTCTTTCCTGCCTGCAAGCGCAATTGCGCCTGGATCAGTATCGCCGATGCAGCGGGCGCTCTACCGTTGTTGGCGGCGCTGCGCGAGACAAGTCGCGACAGCGTGACTTCGTTTGAATATATGAGCGCCGCAGCGCTGGCCTTGGTGGCGGAGGCCTGGCCCGCGCTGTCGACGCCCTTCGCAGCGGCGCATCACGTGTTGGTCGAGATGCTGAGTGGTGAAGGCGAGGAACTGTTGGAACGTTCACTCATCGATGCCCAGGAACGGGGCTTGTTGCTGGACGTCGTGATCGCACAGCACGAGACACAGCGTCGTCATTTATGGCGATTGCGCGAATCGATTCCCGCTGCGGAGAAATTGCTCGGCGGTTCGCTCAAGCACGATATCTCGGTACCGCTAGCCAAAGTGGCGTCGTATGTGGCGCAGGCGCAGGCTGCCGTGCGGCTGCGTTGGCCCGATGTTCGACTTTCGGTGTACGGGCATGTCGGTGATGGCAACGTGCATTTCAATGTGCTTGCGCCGCGCGGTGAAGATGCCGAGCGCTTCAAGGCCGCGCAAGGCGATGCCGTCAGCGAAGTCCTGCACGATCTCGCGCACGACATGCGCGGCAGCTTCAGCGCAGAGCATGGCGTGGGGGTGTTGAAGCGCGCAATGTTGACGCGCTACGGCGATCCGGTCGCCCTGCAGCTCATGCGGCAACTGAAAGCGACACTCGATCCGTTCAATCTCATGAATCCCGGCAAGCTGTTGGAGCCGTCTCAAGGCGACGCGCCATGAGCACGTACTACGATTTCCTGGTGATCGGCGCTGGCATCGTCGGGCTCGCCACCGCCCATCGTCTGGCCGAGGTCTACGCCGGCGCGCGCATCGCCATTGTGGAAAAAGAAACGGCGGTCGCGATCCATCAGAGCGGTCACAACAGTGGTGTCATTCACGCTGGCGTGTACTACGCGCCCGGCAGCTTGAAGGCACGTCTGTGCCGCGCGGGCTTGCAGGCCACCTATGCATTCTGCGCCGCCCACGGTGTGCCCCATCGTCGCTGCGGCAAGATGATCGTCGCGACCGACACGACGGAGCTTGAGCGTTTGCGCGCGCTGGCGACGCGGGCGGTAGACAATGGCCTCTCGCTGACTTGGCTGGACGCCGACGCCATCGCCGCGCGCGAGCCCGAAGTCAAGGGCGTGGCTGCCCTCTATGTCGACGAAACCGGCATCGCCGACTATCCGCGCTTGTGCCAGGCGCTGGCCGGCGAACTCCAGGCGAATGGCACCGAATTGGTGTTGGGTGCCGAAGTCTTGGCTATCGATGAGCGCCGCGACGAAGTGGTGATCGAGACGGCCCGGGGCAGTTGGCACGGCGCACGTCTGGTGGTGTGCGGTGGCCTGCAATCAGACCGGCTCGCGCGCCTCGCCAAGCTGCCCATCGATTTTTCGGTGGTGCCTTTTCGCGGTGACTACTATCGCTTGCCAGCGCATCGCTCGACGTTGGTCAACACGCTTATCTACCCGGTGCCCGATCCGGCCCTGCCGTTTCTTGGCGTGCATCTGACCTTGACCGCCGATGGCGGCATCACGCTCGGGCCGAGCGCGATGCTGGCCTTTGCGCGTGAGGACTACCGTGCCTGGGCCTGGCACAGCAGGGACGCATGGCAGGCCTTGAGCTTTCCAGGTACCTGGCGCCTGCTCGCGCGCTTTCCTCGCGCGGGTCTCGCGGAAGTGCGGCACGCCGCCAGCCGGCAGGCTTATCTGCGTGCCGCACAACGCTATTGTCCGAATCTCACGCTGGACGACCTGGCGGCAAAATCCTGTGGGATTCGCGCCCAGGCGGTCAGTCGCGCGGGCGAGATGATCCACGATTTTCTGTTTCAGACCACAGCGCGCACTGTGCATGTATTGAACGCGCCGTCACCGGCCGCGACCTCGGCATTTCCTATCGCCGAGGCCATCGTCGAGCAAATGCAAGCAAGCAAGCCGAGTTGACAGCGCCGCTTGATCTGGCCCTGCCGGCTGGCGCTCAAGTCGCGTAAAATTCGCCCACCCCAATCTGTGCGCCGCTCGGCGCACGCCATCATCTCAAGGAGAACTTCCATGACCGAAGCGACCGTCATTAGCGGGCTCGCGCGCACCCCGATGGGCGGCATGCAGGGCGATTTTTCCGACGTCAAGGCAACCGTGCTGGGCGCGACCGCGATCCGCGGCGCCTTGAGCCGTGCCGGTCTCGCGCCGGAATCTGTCGACGAAACCATTATGGGCTGCGTGTTGCCAGCCGGCCTCGGTCAGGCCCCGGCACGCCAGGCCTCCATTGGTGCTGGCATTCCGATGAGCGTGCCGTGTACGACCGTCAACAAGATGTGCGGCTCGGGTATGAAGGCCATCATGCAGGGCTGTGACGCCATTCAGGCCGGCTCGGCCGGTGTGGTGGTGGCCGGTGGTATGGAAAGTATGACCAACGCTCCTTACTTGCTACCCAAGGGCCGCGCTGGCATGCGCCTCGGTCACGGCGAAGTGCTGGACCACATGTTCTTCGATGGTCTGGAAGATGCTTTTCAGCGCGGGCGCCTGATGGGTACTTTCGCCGAAGACTGCGCGCGTAAGTACAACTTCACGCGCGAAGCGCAGGACGCTTATGCCATCGAATCCCTGAAGCGTGCGCAGAATGCCATCGCTAAAAATCTGTTCAAGCGTGAAATCGAACCCGTCAAATTCACCGGCCGCAAGGGTGAAATCGTGATCGATACCGACGAGCAGCCAGGCAAGGCCCAGCTCGACAAGATTCCGCATCTGAAGCCGGCCTTTGCCAAAGATGGAACCGTGACCGCCGCTAACTCGAGCTCAATCTCCGACGGCGCGGCGGCGGTCATTCTGATGTCCGAATCCCGCGCGAAGGCGCTCGGCTGCCAGGCCCAGGCCCGCATCATCGGTCATGCAAGCCATGCCCAGGAGCCGGGCTGGTTTACCACCGCACCGGTGTTCGCGATCAGGAAGCTCATGGAGCGTATCGGCTGGCGCCTGGTGGACGTCGATCTGTTCGAGATCAATGAGGCTTTCGCCGTGGTGGCGATGGCTGCCATGCAGGACATCGGTATTCCCCACGCCAAGCTCAACGTGCGTGGCGGCGCTTGCGCGCTCGGTCATCCGGTCGGCGCTTCCGGTGCGCGTATCGTCGTGACTCTGGTCAACGCCTTGCGTGACATGGGTGGCAAGCGCGGTATCGCGAGCCTTTGTATCGGTGGCGGTGAAGCCACGGCTCTGGCTATCGAGCTCGTCTGAGTTTTCTTGGTAGATGGCCGGTATTACCGGCCATCATCGCAGCGCTCTGCTCAGGGCGGCGCCGGCAAGGCCCGCACCGAGGGTCGTTCTCCCACCGCTTTGTACCAACCCAGCAGATTGCTCATGGCGCTGGCGGGCTTGACGCCGACGCGGGCGGCGAACTCCACTGTGATATAGGCATTGATGTCGGCCGCCGAGAAGAAATCGGCGGCAAGGAACTCACGCCCCGCCAACTGTTTGTCGAGATCCTCGAAGAAAGTCTGGCAACGAAGCTTGCCGCGTTCCGCCAGCTCCGGGATCTGAGCATAGTCACGGACGCCGGGCACCGCGCGATTGGCAAAACGCGGCTCACCATTACGGAGTGCGTCGGCAGCGGGCAGAAAGCCTTCCATTTCCGCACGGCGACTCCATTGCTCGATGCGCGCGATGTCGAGAGGTTGGGCGCCGAACAGGCAGGGCGCCGGATGCACTGCCTCGAGATAGCGGCAGATGGCCATGGTCTCCACCAGCACATTGCCGTCATCGAGCGCCAAGCACGGCACGGTAGCCTGCGGATTGACTTTGAGAAAGGCCTCGCTGAACTGCTCGCCCGTGCGCAGGTTGATCTCGACGGTCTCGATCTTGAGTCCCTTCTCGTTGATGAACAGATTGACGCGGCGCGGGTTGGGCGCGAGTCCGAAGTCGTAATATTTCATGATGCCTCCCGAGGCGTTGGCCGCCGTCATGATACTGAGGCTAGCCCCGCAGGCGAAGCGATGCGGCCCTTGTTTCGACTTGCGTGACGGACTGGCTATGATGCGCGGCACCGAGCAGTCAGGAATAAGCACATGAACACGCGCAGCCCGAGTGCCGAGACGGTCGCTGATGGACGAATGCGCTGTCCCTGGGTCGAACTCGACAAGCCGGATTACGTCGCCTATCACGACACCGAATGGGGCGTGCCGGTGTATGACGATCAAGTGATGTTCGAGTATCTGATCCTCGAAGGCGCGCAGGCGGGCTTGAGTTGGTACACGGTGCTACGCAAGCGCGCAGCCTATCGGCAGGCCTTCGCCAATTTCGATGTCGCCAAGGTCGCGCGTTTTCCCGCCAGCAAGATCGAGACGCTGATGGGCAATGCCGCTGTGGTGCGCAATCGCCAGAAACTCGAGTCGGCGGTGGGTAATGCCAAGGCCTATCTCAAGGTGCAGGAAGAGTTCGGCAGCTTCTGTGCCTTCATCTGGACTTTCGTGGACAACACGCCTCAAGTGAACGCGCCGCGCACTCGCGCTGACTATCGCGCCACCAGCCCGGAGTCGGATCGTCTGAGCGCGGACCTCAAACGCCGTGGTTTCAAGTTCGTCGGGTCGACTATCATGTATGCGCACATGCAGGCCACCGGCCTGGTCAACGATCACGCGCACGATTGCTTTCGTCAGCAGGCACTCATGAAGGCCGACAATCGGCGCTGAAGGTTTTTTCAAGCGCAAAAAAACGGCGGTCGAGGCCGCCGTTTTCGTTTGCGCCGGGCGCTGGGTGTTTACAGGTCGACCTGGATGCGAGTCCAGGCGCCGTCCTTATAACGGATCGCGGTGGCGCGACCACCTAACACCAGGATGGTGCCATCGGGCATCACGACTGGCGTCTTGAGCCAGGACAGCAAGTGCAGCTGAGTGCGATCAGCGAGCTTCCACTGGTTATCGTCAAACACACCAATCAGGCCGACCGCGCCGGCGATCAGCGGCTTGCCGTCGGGTAGCAGGGTGATACCGAAGATACCTTCGCGACCCGGCGCCGGGTTGTCGTTCCAGGTCACGCCGCCATCATGGCTGACTTCGTTGATACCGGCCGCGCCGACCAGCCAGATCTGATCACCCTGGATGGTGCCACCCAGCCAGTAGGCCGGTTCCGGTTCGTGCGGCACGATGCGGGTATCGCGACGAATCCAGGTGCGCCGTTGTCGTCAGACTGCAGCACCATGCCGAACTCGCCACCGATAGTGACTTTGCCATTCGACACCAGCACCACGTTCCACGACACGTCGCCCAC
>JAYWAC010000246.1:0-3936 GCA_043782755.1 Pseudomonadota bacterium
TGGCAGCTTCCAGCAAAGTGACAGTGAGTCTCGCCGTTACCAGCGCGCAGGTCACCGGTGGCGCGGGCACCGATACCTTGACCAACATCGAGAATCTGAACGGCTCGATCTATGGCGACCGCTTAACGGGCAATGACCTGAACAATATCCTCGGCGGTGGCAAGGGCGATGACACCCTGATTGGCGGGCTCGGCAACGACACCTTGATCGGCGGCGCCGGTGCCGACAAGTTGAACGGCGGCGCGGGCAAGGATGTCTTCTCGTTCGACAAATATTCCTTCAATGGCGTCGATCAGATCCTCGATTTCCATGGTGTCGACGACACTATCAAACTCGAGAATGCGTTGTTCAGCCGACTCGTCACCAGTGGCCCGCTGCATGCTGGCAACTATCGCGAGAGCAGTTCCGGCGCGGCACTGGATGCCAACGATTTCATCCTCTACAACACCCATAGCGGTGGCCTCTTCTATGATGCCGATGGCAGTGGCGCCGGCAAGGCCGTGCAATTTGCGACGCTCTATGACGGCCATGGCGGACATCCCACCGCAAGCCAGCTGGCGCCTTTGGATTTTGTCATCGTGTAAGAGGGTGCTAGGCCTCAAAACGCTCATATTTATCGTGTAGAGAGAGAACAGGGTGAGACGGGAACGCTTCACCAGCCCTTGGTTTCAGTGTGCGAATGAATTCGCACCTGCAAGGCGCGTCCGACAAAATAAACCTGACAGATTTTTTCAGACGCTCGTTCGTTGCAGTCTGAAAAGTGGAATGACACGTGCGGTCTTGGCTTGATAGTCGAGGTAGGTGGGATAATGCGTGGTCATGAGTTGCCACAGGCGGCGATGTTCGTCGCCGCTCGCGAGCACTGCGGTCGCGGCGAACTGCTCGGCGCCGACCTGCACCTCGACCTGTGCTGTCGCGAGCAGATTGTGATACCACTGTGGATGTGTATCGGAGCCGCCCTTGGAAGCGACGATCACATAGCCGTCGCCGTCCACGCCGTAGAGCAGGGGATGAATGAAAGGTCGGCCGGATTTGCGACCGACGGTCTTCAGCAATAGACAGGGCACCAAGCCCTGGCCACCGACTGCGGTCGAATCCCACAGATGACCTTCACGACCGTCGGATTGTTGATAGCGGCGCACGTGTTCGCCGATCCAAGCGGGCACGGCGCCGTGATCGAGGGCGTCGACAGTTTCGTTGAGGATGTTGTCGGTCATGGTGCGTGCTTCAACGGATAAGGAAGCACGCTAGTCATGCTTCTTGTGCTTGTCTTTCTTCTTCTCGCCCTTGCCGTGCTCGACTGGGCCGCCCTGTGCCATCTCCAGTGCGACTTTGCGACCACGTATCTCGCCGGCGCCGGCCAGTGCCTTGTTTGCCACCAGTTTCTCGGCGGCTGACAACCACAGCAGGTAATACTTGCCGCCGTCGTCTTCGCCACCGGCGGCCTTGATTTCCGCGCTCAACTGTTCTGTCCACTCGGCCCAGCTGTAGTGCCCCTGTTGAAACAGGTGTACGACCAGCGCGAAGGCCTTCGCTTCCCACGGGAAGTTGAAGACGATTTCCTGCTCGGCATTGGTGGGAACCCGAGGAATGTCCTGCACCGGTGGGACGTTTGTTGCTGTACTCATGCCGGCATCAGGTAATCATCGAAGAGATCGACATAGACCGAATCATTGCGCGAGGCCTTCGGGCCCCACAGTTCCTGGGCACTGAAATACACGCTGTAGCAATGCTGCGGTTTCTCGCCCTTGCCATGGGCATGGGTATCGGGAAACAAGAACACGCCGTGATCGCGGTCGATGCAGCCGAGCTTGTCACGACAGTAGCGCGGCAGACGCGTGTGGCCGAGCGGATTCATGTTCTTGACGACGACCATGTCGCCTTCCTTGAACTTGGGCTTGACGTCCATGTCGACGCGCGCGCTGGAGCCCGTCAGCGCGACCTTCGGCACCGCTTCCGGTGCCAGCGCCGGTGTTGCTTTCGGTTCGCCGCCGATGGCGTGGCCGGTGCGCAGTTCTTCGGCGGTCAGGATGCCTTTCTCCATCGCCGCGGTCTCAAAGGCGTGCAGCCAGTGTTCGTAGTAGGAAGACTGCAGATAATGGGCGGCGCCCATACGTTCGATGGTGTGACGGAATTCGTCGACGTTGAATGCGCCGGTCGCCGAGATCGGTACGAACAGGCCGAACACCCGCGCTTCCCATTCGTGATGGAAGACCGGCTCGTCCTTTTCCGGATTGATCGGCCCGAAGCCATGCATGCCGCCGAGATCGTGGATGCCGTTCATGGGCGCGCGCTTAGCGGTTCGGCGGCGCGAGCTGGGCGACACCGATCATCGAGTCGCGGGTCACCAGCGCGGCCAGTTCTTCTTCGCTCATGCGCTCGGTGCCAGGCGGACGTTGCGGCAGCACCATGTAGCGCAGCTCCGCCGTGCTGTCCCACACCCGCACTTCGACGTCTTCGTCGAGTTTGACGCCGAATTCCTTCAGCACGCTACGCGGGTCGCTGATCACGCGCGAGCGATAGGGCGCGGCCTTGTACCAGACGGGTGGCAGGCCGAGCGTCGGCCAGGGATAACAGGAGCACAAGGTGCAGACCAGCACGTTGTGCACGGTGTCGGTGTTTTCGACCACCACCATGTCTTCGCCCTGGATGCCGGAATAGCCGAGTTCGGCGATCGCGGCCGTGCCGTTGCTGAGCAGGCGTTGTTTGTAGTCGCGATCGGTCCATGCTTTCGCCACCACGCGCGCGCCGTTGCGCGGGCCGACCTTGGTTTCGTAGGTGTCGATGAGTTCGTCGACCGCGATGGGGTCGATGAGACCTTTCTCGGCCAGCACCTGCTCCAAGGCTTTGACGCGCAGTTCCGGATCGCTCAGCGGTCGATTGCCGTGCGGGTGATGATGGTCGTGATCGTGATCGTCGTCGTGATGATGATGGTCGCTCATGCCTAGTCCTAAGAAGAAAATTAACTTGTGAAGCAACCGGTAGACTCGAATGCGTGCGCCGCGCGCAGCACGGTGCTTTCGTCGAAGTGTCGGCCGATCAGCATCATGCCTACCGGCAGCCCGTCAGACATCGCGCAGGGCACGGTCATGGCCGGATGGCCGGTGACGTCGAAGGGTGCGGTATTGTTCAGCATCTCCAACGCGCGCGCGATGGTTTCCTCGCGCGAGCAGTCCTGGGCGGGAATGACGGTGGCCTTCATCGGCAGGGTCGGCATCAGCAGCAGATCGAAATTGCCGAGCACCGCGTTATAGGCCTCGCGCAGTTTCCAGCCCAGGTTCTGCGCTTTGGCGTAGTAACGGCCGTGATAGCTGTCTTCCATGTACTGGCCGAGCAGCATGACGAGCTTGGTGGTCTCGGACAAATCGTTGGGTCGCGTCAGGCGACCGCGCGCGAAGCTGTCGAGCAGACCGACGTTGTAATAGCCCTTCCAGTTGGTGCCCATGCTGTTGCCCTTGATCATGAGGGCAGTGGCGCCTTCGATCGAGATGCCGTTCCAGATATGGATGCCATCGCGGTGCATGGGTATCGAGACTTCTTCCACCACCGCACCAAGCTGCTTGAAGAGCTGCGCGGATTCGCGCACGGCAAGGTCGCTGTCCGCTTCCGAACTGCCAGGCCAGCCGAAACCTTCCGTGACCACGCCGATGCGCAGATCGGTGATATCGCCGGTCAGGGCCTTGGTATAGCGGTCGACGCGCACATTGCGCTGGCGCGGGTCCATGCCGTCGTCGCCGGCGATCACTTCGAGCAGGGTCGCGCAGTCGGTGACGTTGCGCGTCATGGGGCCTAGATGATCGAGCGTGAGTTCGATGGGGAATGCACCGGTATAAGGCACGAGACCATGGGTCGGCTTCAAACCATAGATGCCGCACCAGGATGCGGGCATGCGGATCGAGCCGCCCTGGTCACCGCCGATAGCCATGTCGACCGCAG
>JAYWAC010000247.1:0-3936 GCA_043782755.1 Pseudomonadota bacterium
GCAAGAATGTCATCGTGCTGTTGATGTGCATTGAACTCATGCTGCTGGCGGTGAACATGAATTTCATCGCCTTCTCGCATTTCAACGGCGATATCGCCGGCCAGGTATTCGTGTTCTTCATCCTGACGGTCGCTGCCTCGGAAGCCGCCATCGGCCTCGCCATCCTGGTGGTACTGTTCCGCAACCGTCATTCGATCAACGTCGAAGATATCGGCACGATGAAGGGTTGATAACGGTGTCCACTCCGCTCGCCCTTCAGTCACGCATCGCTGGAAAGCCGCATGGGTAATCTGCTTCTCGCCATCGTTTTCCTGCCCCTGGGCGGCGCTATCCTGGCCGGCCTGGGTGGGCGTCAGATCGGCCGCAGCGGCGCACACTGGGTGACCAGCGGTACGGTGGGTTTGTCTTTCCTGTTATCGCTAGTGGTGTTCAAGAAGATCGTGCTCGGTGGCGAGCCGGTCTATAACGCCAATCTCTACACCTGGTTGTCGACTGCTGGTGTCGATTTCCATGTCGGCTTCCTGGTCGATCAACTGACCGCGACCATGATGGTGACCGTGACCTTCGTGTCGTGGATGGTGCACATCTACACCATCGGCTATATGCACGACGATCCGGGTTATCAGCGCTTCTTCGCCTATATCTCGTTGTTCACTTTCAGCATGTTGATGCTGGTGATGGCCAACAACTTCCTGCAGTTGTTCTTCGGCTGGGAAGCGGTGGGTCTGGTGTCCTATCTCTTGATCGGTTTCTGGTACACGCGCCCGACGGCTATCTATGCAAACCTGAAGGCCTTCCTCGTCAATCGCGTCGGTGACTTCGGTTTCCTGCTCGGTATTGCGGCGGTGCTCATGTATACCGGCACGCTGGACTACGCCGAAGTATTCAAGGCCGCGCCCGCATTGAGCGACACCACCATCACTATCTTCGATGGTCACGAGTGGTCGCTCATGACGGTCACCTGTCTGCTGCTGTTCGTCGGTGCGATGGGCAAGTCGGCACAATGGCCCCTCCATGTGTGGTTGCCCGATTCGATGGAAGGCCCGACCCCGATCTCGGCGCTCATCCATGCCGCGACCATGGTCACCGCTGGCATCTTCATGGTGGCGCGTATGTCGCCGCTGTTCGAGATGTCGACCACGGCGTTGTCGGTCATTCTCATCATCGGTTCGATCACCGCTTTCTTCATGGGCCTGCTGGGTCTGGTGCAGAACGACATCAAACGCGTGGTCGCCTATTCGACGCTCTCGCAGCTCGGCTATATGACCGTCGCGCTTGGCGCTTCGGCCTATAGCGCGGCCATCTTCCATCTCTTCACCCATGCCTTCTTCAAGGCCCTGCTATTCCTGGCCGCCGGCTCAGTCATCATCGGCATGCACCACGAGCAGGACATGCGCAAGATGGGCGGCCTGAAGAAGCACATGCCCATCACCTACTGGACCAGTCTCATCGGCACCCTGGCCTTGATCGGCTTTCCGGGCTTCGCCGGCTTCTTCTCCAAGGACGCCATCATCGAAGCGGTCGAACTGTCGAAGACGCCCGGCGCGCACATCGCCTATCTCGCGGTGTTGTCCGGCGTCTATATCACGGCGCTGTATTCCTTCCGCCTGGTGTTCATGGTCTTCCACGGTCAGGAACGCATGGACCATCACACCGCCGAGCATCTGCATGAATCGCCGGCCGTGGTGACCGTGCCCTTGATGGCGCTGGCCGTGCCTTCGATGGTGATCGGCGCGCTGGGTGTCGGCAGCATGGTGTTCGGCGATTACTTCGGTAACAGCATCGTGGTCGCCCATGAACACGATGTGCTGGGTCATATGGCCGAGGAGTTCCACGGTGTGATGCCCTTCGTCACCCATGGCGTGACGCAGCTGCCTTTCATGCTGGCCATGGCCGGTGTGGCCAGTGCCTGGTTCCTCTATCTGCACAGCCCCGGCATTCCCGCCAAGATCGCTGCAAGTTTCTCGCTCGTGCACAGAATTCTGCTCGACAAGTATGGCTTCGACCGCTTCAACGAATGGTTCTTCGCCGGCGGCGCACGCGGTGTGGGCCGCTTGTTGTGGAAGGTCGGTGACGAAGGCCTGATCGACGGCCTGCTGGTCAACGGCTCGGCCCGCGCTATCGGCTGGTGGGCCGGTGTGGTGCGCATGCTGCAGTCCGGTTTCCTCTACCACTATGCCTTCGCCATGATTCTTGGCCTGCTCGTCCTGCTGGGCGTGTTCGTGCACGGAGTACTGTCGTGAGCGAACGCCATACGAGCGTCCATCGAACCAAGTGTGAGCCCGCATGAGCGCTGATCTGCCGCTGCTGAGTATTGCCATCTGGCTGCCGATCATCGGCGGGCTGTGGGTCATTTTCGCCGGTCGTCGCGTGCCCGATGCGCCCGTGCGCAAGGATGCGATGTTGTTCGCGCTGGCGAGCTTCGTGGTGTCGCTGGTGCTCTGGCAGCGTTTCGATAATGCCAATGGCGGCATGCAGTTCGTCGAGAAGCTGCCCTGGATCAAGCCCTTCAATATCCAATACGCGCTCGGTATCGATGGTCTGGCCCTGCCGCTGATCCTGCTGACCACCTTCACCACGGTGCTGGTGGTGCTGGCCGGTTGGGTGGCGATTAAGGACCGTCTCAGCCTCTACATGGGCAATTTCCTGATCCTGGAAGGTTTGATGAACGGCGTGTTCGCCGCGCAGGACGCCATTCTGTTCTACGTCTTCTGGGAAGCGATGTTGATCCCGATGTTTCTCATCATCGGCATCTGGGGTGGTCCGCGGCGGGTCTACGCGACCATCAAGTTCTTCCTCTACACCTTCATGGGCTCGGTGTTCATGCTGGTCGCGCTGCTCTACCTGTATGGCAAGGCGGGCAGCTTCGCGCTACCGGCACTGCACCAGGTGCCGCTGACCTTGGCCGAGCAGCAATGGATCTTCATCGCCTTCCTATTGGCCTTCGCGGTCAAAATTCCGATGTGGCCGGTTCATACATGGTTGCCCGACGCGCACGTCGAGGCACCTACCGGCGGTTCGGTGGTGCTGGCGGCGATCATGCTGAAGATGGGTGGCTATGGCTTCCTGCGTTTCAGCATGCCGATAGCGCCCGACGCCTCGGCCTCGCTGGACTGGCTCATGATTGGCCTGTCCCTGATCGCGGTGGTCTACATCGGCTTCGTCGCGCTCGTGCAACGGGATATGAAGAAGCTGGTTGCCTATTCGTCGATCTCGCACATGGGCTTCGTCACCCTTGGTTTTTTTATCGCCTTCCAAGTCGCGGCGGCGACCGGCGACTGGCACCGTTCGGCGGCCGGCATTTCCGGCGCGATGGTGCAGATGATTTCCCATGGCTTCATTTCTGGCGCGATGTTCCTCTGTATCGGCGTGCTCTACGACCGTGTGCACAGCCGCCAGATCGGCGACTATGGTGGCGTGGTCAACACCATGCCGGTGTTCGCCGCCTTCATGATGCTGTTCTCGATGGCCAACGTCGGTCTGCCGGGCACCTCCGGTTTCGTCGGCGAGTTCCTGGTCATCCTGACCGCGTTCAAGGCCAACTTCTGGTACGCCTTTCTGGCGTCCATGACCCTGATACTGGGCGCCGCCTATACGCTGTGGATGTACAAGCGCGTCATGTTCGGCGAAGTCGCCAATGATCACGTTGCCGAACTCGAAGACATCGATGGTCGCGAACGTCTGATCCTGTTGACCCTGGCGGGAGTGGTATTGCTGTTCGGTCTGTGGCCGGCGCCGATGTTCAACATGATGAATGCGAGTGTGGATCAGCTGATCACGCAGATCTCACACTCGAAATTACCCTGAGGCCGGCCGCGATGAACGAGCTCTCCACCGTATTACCCGAAGCAAGCATGGCGGCGCTGGCCTGCCTGGTGTTGCTGGTCGAGGTATTTCGTGGGCCCGACAATCGTGCGGCTACCTTCTGGGCAGCGG
>JAYWAC010000248.1:0-10362 GCA_043782755.1 Pseudomonadota bacterium
AAGTCCTTGAACGCGTTGGCGGTGCATATCGAGGAGCGCAGGCCGCTTTGATTTGGCCACCCCATGACGCTCCCAATATTCACCGCTTATCCATTGGTCATGCAAAAGCGCTTCCAAGGAATGAGTTTTATTTGGAAAGTGCCACTGAATGCCGAGATCTGAACGAAACCCGACGATAAACACCCGCTCACGCCGTTGCGGGATCCCATAGTCAGCGGCATTCACTAATGTCGGAAGTAGGTGATAGGTCAATCCAACGGAGTGCATTCGACCCGAGGTTTTTTCCATCTGCAGTCGGGATAAATGCTTAATCCATGTCTCATCGAGTTTCCGAGAAACCTCGGGAAATTCGAGTTGAAGCAGGATGTATTGATAGTAGTTAGCAAACGCCGAGCGCGTTAGGCCCTTGACGTTCTCGATGATGAACGCTCGCGGGCGAAGTTTGCGGATTACATCGACAGTGGTCGGGAACATGTCCCTCGAATCATTGAAGGCACCATGCTTGCCCCCCATGGAGAATGGCTGGCAAGGCGGGCCACCGGCTACCAAGTCAACTTTGTCTTGCCATGCTGCGCAATCCTCGGAATTAATCCAATCTCGAACATCCGCAGAGAACAGTGGCCAATCTGCCACTAATGGAAAGCCACGCTCCTTGTTAATTCGAATCGTATCGCAAGCCCACTTGTCCCATTCGACAACGCCAACGGATCTAAAGCCTGCAAGTGCGACACCCATGCCGAGACCACCCGCTCCGGCAAACAATTCAATGGACTTCATCGTACGGCATCCTTCAAGCGAGGAAATCATTCAGCTTTGGCAGCCAAAACTCAAGCCGCAAGCTCGCTGCGGGCATAGGGCACCTCTGAAAAGGGCGGCGTGCGCAGGCCACGCAATACGCGCGAACAGACGCGCATCGTGTCGAGCACCAACACCCAGGTCAAGACCAGGAACAGCGCGGTCAGCGCGGTGTTCAGATGATCGTTGAACAGCATTTGCGGCACCTGCTTGATCATCTCCGGTGGCAAAGTGCCGTCAGCGAGCTTGGCATTCAGATCGGCGGCGTGGGCGAGAAAGCCAATGCGCGGTGCGGGGTCGAACAATTTCGCCCAGGCCGCGCAGGAGGTCACGATCACCAGCCAGATCAAAGGCGCAGCCGTCACCCAGGCATAACGCGCGCGTCCTGATTTAATGATGATGGTGGTCGCGACACACAGCGCGATCGCCGCCAGCATTTGATTGGCGATGCCGAACAAGGGCCACAGGCTGTTGATGCCGCCGAGCGGATCGATGACGCCCTGGTACAGGAAATAACCCCAAGCGAACACCACCAGGCCCGATGAGAACAACACGCCCGGCGTCCAGCTCACGCGTCCGAGCGGCGCGTAGAAGTTGCCGAGCAGGTCTTGCAGCATGAAGCGCGCGACGCGCGTGCCAGCGTCGAGCGTGGTCAGAATGAACAAGGCCTCGAACATGATCGCGAAGTGGTACCACAGCGCGAGCAGGCCATCGCCCGACAGACGCGAAAAGATATTCGCCATGCCGACCGCCAACGAAGGCGCGCCGCCGGTGCGTGCGAACAAACTCGCTTCGCCCATCTGGTGAGCCAGCGCGCTCATCTGCTCGACTGTCACCGGAAAACCCCAGCCGCTGATGGTGGCGACCGCCTTGACGGCATCGGCGCCGACCACGCCGGCCGGGCTGTTGATGGCGAAGTACACACCGGGGTCGAGCACGCAAGCCGCGATCATGGCCATCACCGCCACGAAGGATTCCATCATCATGGCGCCATAGCCGATCATGCGCGCATCGGCTTCGTTGCTCAGCAGTTTGGGCGTGGTGCCTGAGGAGATCAGGGAATGAAATCCAGAGATCGCGCCGCAGGCGATGGTGATGAAGACAAAGGGGAAGAGTTTGCCGGCAAAGATAGGGCCGGTGCCGTCGATGAAGGGCGTCAAGGCCGGCATGTGAATGTCGGGGCGCAACACCACCAGCGCGATGGCGAGCGCGACGATGGTGCCTATCTTCATGAAGGTCGATAAATAGTCGCGCGGCGCGAGCAGCAGCCACACCGGCAGCACCGCTGCACAGAAGCCGTAGACAATTAGCATGAGTGCCAACGCGCGACCGTCGAAGTCAAAGAACAAACGCACGGCCGGCATGTGATCGACCACACCGCCGCCGGCCACCGCAGCCAGCAGCAACACCACGCCGATCACGCTCGCCTCCAACACCTGGCCGGGACGCAAGCTGCGCAGATAAATGCCCATGAAGAGCGCGATGGGAAGGGTCATGGCGACCGTGAACGTGCCCCACGGGCTGTGTTTCATGGCGTTCACTACGACCAGCGCCAACACCGCGATCAGGATGACCATGATGGTCATCACGGCGGCGAGTGCGGCAAAGCCGCCCAGCGGCCCGAGTTCGTCGCGCGCCATCTGACCGAGTGAGCGGCCGTCGCGTCGGATGGAACAGAACAGAATGATGAAATCCTGCACGCAGCCACCTAGCACGCCGCCGATCAGGATCCACAGCGTGCCCGGCAGATAACCGAATTGCGCGGCCAAGGTCGGACCGATCAAGGGGCCGGGGCCGGCGATGGCGGCGAAGTGATGACCGAACACGATCCAACGATTGGTCGGCACGAAGTCGCGGCCGTCATTAAGACGTTCGGCTGGCGTCGCGCGGCTGCCGTCCAACATCAATACGCGGGTCGCGACGAAGGCACTGTAGAAACGGAAGGCCAGGGCATAGATGCACACCGCCGCGACGATGAACCACAGACTGTTGATAGTCTCGCCGCGCCGCAGGGCGATGCCGCCCAGTGCACCGGCACCGATCACCGCGATCGCGAGCCATAGCGGCCAGCGCACACGCGCTTGTTTGCCGATGTCTTGCTTCACATCCGTCATCTCATGCATCCCCGTGCTGCGCCCCCCGGCGGTGCGTGTACGATAGCGGCAGGCGACGACAGCGACAATGCGCGCTGACCGCGCGGGGCGGCGAGGAGAGGGACGCACATGACGAGGCACGCTCAGACGCACGGCGCGCGACGACGTCGCGCGCAGGGTTGCGCGCTGTTTCTCCTTACGCTCTTCGGCCTCGCTTACGCCGTCACGCTAAGTGCCGCGCCGCGTGTCGAAGTGTTCTCGCCGCAAGGCTCCGTGAAGGACGTGCGCGAGGTCAGCGCACGCTTCAGCGACGCGATGGTGGCCTTCGGCGATCCGCGTTTGCCTGAACCCTTCATCATTGATTGTCCTAGCGCCGGGCGCGGACGCTGGGCCGATGGCCGCCATTGGGTCTATGACTTTGAGGCCGATTTACCGGCGGGCCAGGTCTGTCACTTCACCCTCAAGAGCGATGCACGCAGTCTGGCGGGTGAGGCTTTTGATGAGCATCCGGTGTTCAGTTTCGATACCGGTGGTCCGGCGATTCGAAAATCCATGCCCTACGAAGGCGACAGCGGCATCGACAGCGATCAAGTCTTCATCCTCGCGCTCGACGCGCCGGCTGACGCGACCAGTGTGGTCGCCCATGGTAGTTGCATCATCGCCAACATCGCTGAGCGTGTGCCGCTGGAAGTCGTGACTGGCGAGACGCGGAGCGCCGTGCTCGCGCAACGACGTGCGCTTGGCTACCAATATTTTTCGATCCTGTGGAAAGCAGGACAACAGACTATCGAGAAACTTAAAAGCACCGATCTGCAGCGCGCCGAGGAGCAGTTGTTGGTGGTGCGCTGTCAGCGCCAGTTGCCGCCCGACAGCGACGTGCGTCTGGTGTGGGGCGCTGGCATCCTCACCCCCAATGGCATCGCCACCACGCAGGATCAAAGTCTGGCCTTCCATACCCGCCCGGCTTTCAACGTGCAGGTCGAATGCGAACGGGTGAATCCACGCGCCAATTGCTTGCCCTTGCTGCCGGTGCGCGTAGTGTTCTCGTCGCCAGTGCCGATGGCGGCGGCCATGCAACTGCGGGTAGTGGACGAGACCGGCAAGCGCCACGCACCCGATGTCGTGCCCGTTGGCAGCGTGAGCGCGGAATCTTTGAGTTTCGCGCCGCCGTTTCCGGAACACGGTGCCTTGAGCATTAGTCTGCCCGAGAACTTCCAAGATGATGCCGGCCGCGCGCCCGACAATGCCGCGCGCTTTCCCTTGACCGTGAAGTTGGACGGCTATCCGCCGCTGGCCAAATTCGGCGCCGAATTCGGCATCCTTGAAGCACGCACCGGCGGTGTCTTGCCGATCACTTTGCGCAAGCTCGAAACCGCCTTGCCGGGCAAACAGATCGGTCCCTTGCCAGGCCATGTCGCACAGGCCTTGCGCGTCGCCGATGGCGCGGCTATCGGCGGCTGGATGCGAAGGATCGAGCAGGTCATGGCGCCGTCCGGCGAATGGCAGGTGGACGACAAGGGCAAATCGACCTGGCACGAAACTACTGGCGCGAGTTCGGTGTTCGGCGCCAATGATCTGACGCAGTCTTTTACCCTGCCCAATCCCGATGGCGATCACAGCTTTCAGGTCATCGGCATGCCGCTGGTCAAGCCGGGCTTCTATGTCGTCGAACTCGAAAGCAATGAACTCGGTGCGGCCTTGCTCGGTCGCCGTCAGCCGCGCTATGTCGCTACCACCGCGCTGGTCACCGATCTCGCGGTGCATTTTCAGTGGGGACGCGAGACCTCGCTGGTGTGGGTCACGCGCCTTGAAGACGGCCAGCCAGTGGCGGGCGCGCAGATAGAAGTGTCCGACTATTGTGCCGGTGTGAAGCGTTGGTCGGGCACGACGGGCGCAGACGGCATTGCCCATATCGAGACCTCGCTCGGCAATCCCCACGGCAATAGCTATTGCGAGTCGTGGACACCGGCGCCGCTGATCGTCATCGCGCGTCTCGGTGAGGACATGAGCTTCGCGCTGTCGCAATGGCACGACGGTATCGCGCCCCAGGACTTCAGCATGCCGGTAGGCTATGGCGGTGACGCGACCTTGGCCCACAGCGTGCTCGACCGCACCCTGTTCCGCGCTGGCGAAACGGTCTCGATGAAACATTTTCTGCGCCAGCATGCTCGCCAGGGTTTCACTCTGCCGCCGCAGTCCAGCGCCACAATCGAAGCGAGTGTCGTACATCTCGGCAGTGACGAACGGGTAACCGTGCCACTCAGTTTCGACGCGCAAGGCGTCGCGGTCTCGACCTGGACTATTCCCAACGAGGCCAAGCTCGGTGAATACGAAGTGCGTATGCAAGCCAAACTCGACGATGGCGAATGGAGCGTCACCACCGCCAAGTTTCGCGTCGAACAATTCCGCGTGCCGTCGATGAAGGCGGTGTTGCAGGCGCCGGCTAAGTCCTTGGTCAATCCGCCGAAAGTGCCCTTCGATATCTATGTCGGTTATCTGTCCGGGGGCGGCGCGGGCAACGCCTTAGTCAAGCTGCGCACCCAACTCGAACCGCGCAGCATCGCTTTCAAGCATTACGAAGACTTCAGCTTTGGTGGTGCTGACATCAAGGAAGGCGCCAGCAACGACGAAGAAGACGAGGGCGATCCCTTCGCCTATTACTTGCGTCAGTTCGGCGCCTATCGCGATCAGGAAAGCGGCGGCGCGGCGCAAGCGGTGGCGGTGCGAGATGTGAAACTGGATGAGCACGGCAGCGCGCGCGTCACGGTGCCGGGTCTCGCAGCTGCGCAGGGCGCACGCAACTTGGTCGCCGAACTCGAATACCAGGATGCTAATGGTGAACGGCTCGCCACCTCGACGCGTGTGCCGCTCTGGCCGGCGGCGATTGCGCTAGGCATCAAGGTCGAAGGCTGGGCGGGCACGCGCGACAAGTTGCGCTTCCATGTCGTGGCGCTCGATCTTACGGGTGAGCCGGTGCGCGACACAGCCATCGATGTGAAACTCTTTCAGCGCGAGCGCTCGTCCTATCGCAAGCGCCTCATCGGCGGCTTCTACGCCTATGAGACGACCAGCAACATCAAGGCCATCGCCGCCCAATGTGGCGGTCATACCGACCAACATGGCGAACTGTCTTGCGAGGTAGCGCCGCAGATCAGCGGTGAACTGGTGTTGCGCGCGCGTGCCGACGATGGCGTCGGCAACAGCGCGATTGCGAGTACCACGGCCTGGGTGGCGGGCGATGACGAGTGGTGGTTTAAGCCTGGCAATGCCGATCGCATCGATGTTCTGCCGGAGAAGAAAGAATACGAGGCGGGTGAGACCGCGCGCTTTCAGGTGCGTATGCCCTTCCGTCATGCCACTGCGCTCGTCTCCGTGGAGCGCGAAGGCGTGATCGACAGCTTCGTCACCGAACTCGATGGTCACGAGCCCTTGGTGAGCGTGCCTATCAAGGGCAATTATTCGCCCAATGTCTATGTCTCGGTGTTGGCGGTGCGTGGACGCGTGAGCTGGCTGCAGGCCGCGCTTGGTACGGTGGTGCGCTATTTAAAATTGCCTTGGGCGGTCGATGGCGCGCTGCCGACCGCGCTGGTCGATCTCGGTAAACCCGCCTATCGACTCGGCATTGCGCGCATCAATGTTGGCTGGAAACCTCATCGTCTCGACGTCGAAGTGAAACCGGCGCAAAGCGTTTACAAGGTGCGTGATACCGCCCATGTCGAGATCAATGTGAAGCGCGCCGACGGCGGCGCACTCGCGCCTGGCTCGGAAGTGGCGCTGGCGGCGGTTGACGAAGGCTTGCTGGAGCTTGCCGCCAACGATACCTGGGATCTCTTAAAAAAAATGATGGGCGAGCGTTCGCTCGAAGTGTGGACCTCGACCGCGCAGATGCAGGTGGTGGGCAAACGGCACTACGGGCGCAAGGCCGTGCCCCATGGCGGTGGTGGTGGACGCGGTGCTGCCGCGCGCGAACGTTTCGATACGCTGCTCAGCTGGCAGGGACGTGTGAGCCTCGATGCGCAAGGCCACGCGACGGTCGACATTCCCTTGAACGATTCCCTGAGCGCGTTTCGCATCGTGGCGGTCGCGCATGACGGGCTCGAACATTTCGGTAGCGGTGCGGCCAGCATACGCACCACACAGGATCTGATGTTGCTAGCGGGCCTGCCTCCTTTGGTGCGTGAAGCCGACAAATACGACGCTATCTTCACGCTGCGCAATAGCAGCGAGCGCAGCATGACCGTGATTGCCGAGGCCCGTGTCGGTGCCGACGGGAAAGACGCGCAGAGCTTGGACGCACAGACCGTGACCCTCGCACCCGGCGCGAGCCAGGACGTGGTGTGGCAGAACACCGCAGCGCTAGACACCGATGCATTGCAGTGGGAAGTCGCGGTCAGCGAAAAAGATGGCACGGCTAGCGATCGCATGAAGTTGCATCAGCAGGTAGTACCGGCCTATCCGGTGCGGGTCTATCAGGCCACGCTCACGCAACTGGATAAACCTTTCACCATGACCGCAGCCCTGCCGACTGGCGCCATCGCCGGGCGTGGCGGTTTGCAGGTCGCCTTGCGTGCCCATCTCGGCGACGGACTGCAAGGCGTGCGCGAGTACATGAGTGACTACTCCTACATCTGTCTCGAACAAGGCCTGTCGCGCGCCGTGGCCTTACGCGACGAGGCCTTGTTTCAGGCCGTCATGACGCGACTGCCGAATTATCTCGACCACGATGGTCTTGCGCGCTACTTCCCCAGCGAGTGGCTGGAAGGCAGCGACACCCTGACCAGTTACATCCTCACCATCGCCGAGGAAGCCGGCTGGGAAATCCCGGCGGCGACGCTGAAGATCATGCAGAGCGCCTTGCAAAAATTCATCGCCGGCGAAATCGTGCGTGACTCGGTCTTACCGACGACGGATCTTGCGCTGCGCAAGCTTGCGGCCATCAATGCCTTGGCGCGTTACAAGATGGCCGATGCGGTAATGCTGGGCAGCATCGCTATCGAACCTGCGTTGTGGCCGACCTCGGGGCTACTCGATTGGGTCGACATTCTGAAACGCGTGCCGGGCATTGACGGCACCGAAGCCAAGCTCGCCCATGCGAGTCAGTTGGTGCGCGCGCGTCTCAACTTCCAGGGCACCATGATGGGCTTCTCCACCGAGCGCAACGATGCCTTGTGGTGGCTCATGATCTCGGGCGATGTGAACGCCACGCGCGCGGTGCTGAGCTTCCTCGACGACAGCACTTGGCGCGAAGACATGCCGCGCATGGTGCGTGGCGCGTTGGCGCGTCAGGCGCATGGTCATTGGAATACCACCACGGCTAACGCCTGGGGTGTGCTGGCGATGGAGAAATTCAGCGCTGCGTTTGAAAGCACAGCGGTAGACGGTGAGACCGCCCTAGCTTTCGGCACCGAGCGCACGGCCATCAAGTGGGCGCAGTCCAAGGATGAGAGCAGCTTGGAATTCCCCTGGGCCAGCGGGCCGACTGAGCTCAAGGTCGCGCATCACGGCAACGGCAAACCCTGGGCGATGATTGCGAGTCGCGCCGCTTTGCCCTTGGCTGCGCCGCTCTTCACTGGCTACACCATTGCGCGCGAAGTGACAGCGGTAGAACAGAAGTCGCCAAGCGTGTGGACAGGAGGCGACGTGGCGCGCGTCACGCTCAACATCGAAGCGCAAAGTGACAGCGGTTGGGTGGTAGTGGACGATCCGATTCCGGCCGGTGCCAGTGTGCTTGGCACCGGACTCGGTCGTGATGCTGGTTTGATGACGCAAGCTGAGAAGCGCGAGGGTTGGGTGCATCCAGCCTATGAGGAAAGGCGTTTCGATGCCTTCCGCGCCTACTACAGCTTCGTGCCCAAGGGCCGCTTCACGGTCGAATACACCGTGCGTTTCAATAACCCGGGCAGCTTCGTAATGCCGGCGACGCGCGTCGAGGCGATGTACGCGCCGGAGATGTTCGGCGAATTGCCCAATGCGAAATTGGACGTGGCGGCGCCGTGAGGCGTGCGCTGCTCTCTGTCCTTTTTCTTTGTGCGCTGACGCCGCAGGCTCGCGCACAGCGCTACACCGAAGTGCGGGCGGCGTGGCAAGCGTCCTATGCCTATCTGCTGGCGCGCGATGGCACGGTCTTGCAGGCGCAGCGGCTCGACTTCCATGGCCTGCGTCTGCCGTGGGTGAGTCTGGAAGAGATCTCCCCGGCCTTCATCCGCGCTCTGATAGCGATCGAAGATCAACGCTTCGACCTGCATCATGGTATCGACTGGCGGGCGGTGGCCGCCGCGCTGTGGCAGAACTTGGGCAATGATCGACGGCGTGGTGCGAGTACGCTGTCGATGCAGCTCGCCAGTCTGCTCGATGATAAAACGTCAGTATCACACCGACGGCGCGGCGTGTTCGCCAAGTGGACGCAGATGCGCGCCGCGCAACGTCTGGAGAGCGACTGGCGCAAGCACGAGATCCTTGAAGCCTATGTCAACGAGGTGAGTTATCGCGGTGAGCTGCGTGGCATTGCCGCCGCGAGTTTGGGGTTGTTCCACAAACAGCCCTCGGGCCTCACCGCCGACGAAGCATTGCTGCTCGCGACCCTGGTCTCGACACCGAATTTACCGGCGGCGTCGGTCGCGCGACGGGCCTGTGCACTGGCCCGTGTGCACGCATTGGCACACGATTGTGAGCATGTGCGCAAGCTCGCGCTCGAGCACCTGCAAGGCGCGCCAGCGCCTATCGCACTAGCGTCCAATGCGCCCCATCTTGCGCGACGCTTGTTGAAGCAGGCCGGTGTGCGTGTCACCACCACGCTTGATGCGCGCTTGCAGCAGCGTGTCGCTGCGCTACTCGACGAACAACTGCGACGCTTGAGCGATCGCAATGTGCGCGATGCGGCGGCGGTGGTGCTGGATAACGCAAGTGGCGCGGTGCTGGCCTGGGTCGGCGCGGCTGGTGCGGCTTCGAAAGCACCGGCGGTGGATGGTGTCATGGCAGCGCGTCAGGCGGGCTCAACCTTGAAGCCTTTTCTCTACGGTCTCGCTTTCGAAAAACGTTATCTGACGCCGGCCTCGCTGCTCGAAGACAGCCCTCTCAATCTGGAGACCGCTACGGGGCTCTATATCCCGCAAAACTACGATCGCGATTTCAAAGGTGTGGTGAGCGCACGTACCGCACTCGCCAGCTCTTTGAACGTGCCGGCGGTGCGGACCCTGGTATTGACCGGTGTGGAGGCGTTTCGCGCGCGTTTGTTCGACTTAGGCTATGCAGGCATCAGGCAGGACGGCGAGTACTATGGTTATTCCCTCGCACTCGGTTCGGCGGAAGTGAGTCTCCTCGAACAGGCCAATGCCTATCGCGCGCTCGCCAATGGCGGACGCTACAGCGCCACCCATCTAAATAGCCGTTCCTAAATGTCGATCAGGTAGATGAACTCGGGTGACGTTCTGAGATCGATGGGTTTACCAAGACTCGTCAATCACAGAAGAGGTCA
>JAYWAC010000249.1:0-10330 GCA_043782755.1 Pseudomonadota bacterium
GCGTAAGCTGTTACACATCGCCTTCGGCGTCCTTAAATCCAACCGACCGTTCGACCCACAAACCGCTCTTGCATGACCCTCGGCAAGACGGTATCTACAGCGGCTTGATCAACACTGCTGAATTGCGCTGATAGTTGTACAACTCGCGCTTCGTCATCGGCAGACTGTCGATGGCGCTGGCACGAAAGCCGCGTTCATTGAACCACTGCGTCGCCTGGGTCGTCAGCACGAACACCGCTTGCAAGCCCGCACTGCGCGCGCGATGCTCCAACGCATCGAGCAATACATCACCAAACTGTCCGCCGCGATAATCGGGATGCACGGCGATACAGGCGATCTCCGCCAGACCCTGCTCGCCATAAGGATACAGCGCGCCACAGGCGACCACGGTGTTCTCGCGCACCATTACCACGAAGTGGTCGATTTCGTTTTCGAGCTTCTCCCGTGAACGCATGACCAGCAGGCCCTGCGCTTCCAGGGGTTGCACCAATTCCAAGATGCCGCCCACATCCTCGACTCGCCCTTCGCGTAACTGATCGAAGGGCGCACTGCTGAGCATGGTGCCTATGCCATCGCGGGTGAAGAGTTCGCGCAGCACCGCTCCGTCCACCAAACGGCTGACGATATGCACCCGTTCTACGCCGAGCTCACACGCGGTGATGCCGGTGTCCAGTGGTTCGAAGTCGACGAGATCGGCGCGCTTGGTTTCGCGCAGCTGCTGCGCCTGGTGCACCGTCAGCTGACGGACCAGTTCACCGCCTGCGTCTGTGACGCCGTCGCGCTCGGTTAAAAGGATGAGCTTGGCGGCGCCGATCTCAGCCGCCACCGTTGCCGCCAGATCCTTGGCCTTGAGATTGAACAGCTCGCCAGTCGGTGAATAGCCGAGCGGCGCAAGCAGCACGATTTCGCCTTGATCGAGCCGCGCCGCAATGGCTTTGCGATCGACATTGCGCACCAGACCGGTGAACAAGAGATCGACACCATCGATGATGCCGGCCGGCCGCGCCAGTACGAAGTTGCCGCTCGTGATACGACAACTGGCGGCCGACAAAGGGCCGCCACGGCTACCAAAGGAAAACGCCGCTTCGATATCGAGGCGCATGGCGCCGACCACTTCGCGCACTTCATGCATAGTCGGTGCGTCACTCACACGCAGCGCCCCAACCACGCGCGGTGTAATGCCGCGCGCGGCGAGACGTTGTTCGATCTGCGGACGCGCACCAAACACCACCACCAGGCGGATACCGACAGCGGCCACTAGCAGCAGATCACGAATCAGGTTGGTGAAACCCGGGTCGGCCACCGCCTCGCCGCCGAAATAGACGACGAAGGTCTGGGCACGGTGCTTGTGAAAATAGGGCGATACCTGACGCAGCCACGCGACTACGTCTTGCCCTTCGAGTGGTGCACAGAGGTCGGTCATCGCAACGTCATCCTCGCGCCGCGCGCGAAAAGTAATGGCGGCATTCTAGCGATTTTGCCATCACCCGATTCAACGTGTCCGTCAGGCGCCTTGGGTGCCCGTGTCCGTGGCGCTATCATGCGCGCTGGCCAACGGCCAGCCACCCTTATCAGCCGACAGCACGCCGGAGAACATCATGGCGATCAAGATCAACAAGATCAGCGAACGTATCACTCAACCGCGCTCTCAGGGCGCCTCGCAGGCCATGCTCCTTGGCACCGGTCTGACCGAAGAGGATTTGAGCAAGGCCCAGGTCGGCATCGCGAGCGTGTGGTTCGAGGGCAATCCCTGCAACATGCATCTGCTCTCGCTGGCCGAGGAAGTGAAAAAGGGCGTGCAGGCAGCCGGCATGGTCGGCATGCGCTTCAATACCGTCGGCGTCAGTGACGGCATCTCGATGGGTACCCGTGGCATGAGCTACTCGCTGCAGTCGCGCGATCTCATCGCCGATTCCATTGAGACCATCATGGGCGGCCAGTGGTACGACGCCAATATCTCCATCCCCGGCTGCGACAAGAACATGCCCGGTTGCCTGATCGCCATGGGCCGCCTGAATCGCCCGGCGCTGATGGTCTACGGCGGCACCATCAAGCCCGGCCATTCGGCAGGCAAGGTGCTGGACATCGTGTCCGCCTTTCAGAGCTATGGCGCTTATCTTTCCGGCACTATCAGTGACGAAGAGCGCCAGGACGTCGTGCGTCACGCCTGCCCGGGTGCCGGGGCCTGCGGTGGCATGTACACCGCCAACACCATGGCCTCGGCCATCGAAGCGATGGGCATGACCCTGCCCTACTCTTCCTCGGTGCCAGCGGTCGACCCGCTCAAGATGGAGGAGTGTCGCCGCGCTGGTGCTGCTATTCGCGTGCTGCTCGAACGCGACATCAAGCCCAGCGACATCATGACTCGCGCCGCTTTCGAGAACGCGATGGTGGTGATTACCGTGCTCGGCGGATCGACCAATGCCGTGCTGCATCTCATCGCGATGGCCAAGTCAGTCAGTGTGAAACTCACCATCGACGACTTCCAGGCGGTCAGCGACCGCGTGCCTTTCCTGGCCGATCTCAAGCCCAGCGGTCAGTACGTGATGGAAGATCTGCACAAGGTCGGCGGTATCCCGGCGGTGCTGAAATTCCTGCTTGAGAACAAGCTTATCGATGGCAGCTGCCTGACCGTCACCGCGCAGACCCTCGCCGAGAACCTCGCCGATCTGCCCGGCCTCACCGCCGGCCAACAAGTGCTGCGCCCGCTGTCCAACCCGATCAAGGCTAGCGGTCATATCCAGATTCTGAAGGGTAACCTCGCGCCCGGTGGTTCGGTGGCCAAGATCACCGGCAAGGAAGGCCTGCGCTTCGAAGGCCCGGCCAAGGTCTACGATTCCGAGGAAGACATGCTGGCCGGTCTTGAGCAGAAAAAGATCGACAAGGGCGACGTCATCATCATCCGCTATGAAGGCCCCAAGGGCGGCCCCGGCATGCCGGAAATGCTGACCCCGACCTCGGCGCTCATGGGTGCCGGTCTCGGTGACTCGGTAGCGCTGATCACGGACGGCCGCTTTTCCGGCGGCTCTCACGGCTTTATCGTCGGCCATGTGGTGCCGGAAGCACAGGAGGGCGGACCGATTGCATTGGTGCAAACCGGCGACCGTGTAACGCTGGATGCCGAGACCAAGCGCATCAGTATGGCGGTCGACGATGCGGAACTTGCGCGCCGTCGTATCGGCTGGACTGCGCCACCCTATAAGACCGAGCGCGGTACACTGTTCAAATACATCCGATGTGTGAAGAACGCCTCGGAGGGCTGCGTGACTGACGAGTAGAAAAGATTCAGGAAGCGCTCGCCGGCGACCACGAGGCTCGCCGGTCGGCGCACTTACATATCGCGCTTGTAGTCGTTGTAGTACTTCAAGACCCGCTGCACATAGACCTCGGTTTCCCGGTAAGGAGGAATCCGACGGCCGCTGCTGATCACCGCATTCTCGCCCGCGTTGTAAGCGGCGAGCGCCAGCACCAGATTGTCGTCGAACATGTTGAGCAGATCGCGCAGGTACTGCGTGCCGCCTGAGACATTGGCTATCGGGTCGCGGCGGTTGCGCACACCATAACGCTCGGCCGTGTCCGGCATGAGTTGCATGAGACCCACCGCGCCGGCGGTCGAGACCGCGTCCGGGTTGTAAGCGGACTCCGCCGTAATCACAGCGTGCAGCAGGGCCGGCGGTAGACGATGGACCTTGGCGGCCTCGGCGATGGTGGGGCTGTACTTCTGACGGTTCTTGAACAGATCCTTGAAATCAATCTTGGCTTCCGACCAGCCCTTCCAGGTCTTGACCAGGCGACGATAACCGCCATGGTCCGGTCTATCGGTCAGGTGCACATGGCCGTGGCCGTCAACGAACTTGTAGATGTCAGCGCCCGCCAGGAAAGGCACCAGCACCAACAACGCGCCCAGCGCGAAGAAAAAAATCCGTTTCGTCATGACTTGCAAAATTGGCACTTGAACTCAAAGCTAAAGTGAATTATCGATTTATTCTATAACTCAATGATAATTATTGGAATGCCCTGCACACTCTATAAAGTACTTGAGGTGTGGGAGTCCCGCTTCCCGCGCCTTGACTGAAGGGAGCATAGCCCAGGGCGCCCTGATCCCCTATTGGCTAGCGGCCTACCGCTACCCCATTTAACAGAAGTTTTGCGCGGCATCGCGCGTCCCGGAGCAGTGCGGCCGACGCTGCGGTCACTGGTTTGACTGGCGCTTCCTTGTAGACTTGCCGGTCAGCCGGCGCCGTTACGCCGGACGTCGACTCGAGGGTTCACAATGACTTATTCCTTGGCCGAGATTGCGCAGCGCTTCCAGCTCGAATTCAGCGGCGACGGCACACTGGAAATCGAGGGCGTCTGCGGCTTGTCGGACAATCTGCCGCGCTGCCTGTCCTTTGCGAGCGGCACCAAACATCTCGAAGAGGCCGCCGGTTCCCGAATCTCGGCCTTTGTCGCCCACCCCGACCATCCGGTGTCCGGCAAGGCCAATCTCTTCCACCCCGAGCCCGAGTACATGATGGCGCGCATCGCCAGCCTGTTTGCCCGCAGTCAGATGGGCGACGCCCAAGGCGTCCATCCCAGTGCGATTGTGGCCATCAGCGCAGCGCTGGGCGATGACTCCTATATCGGCCCCAACGTGGTAATCGGTAACCAGGTGAAGATCGGGCCACGCTGCAAAATCTTCCCCAACGTGGTGATCATGGACCGGGTCGAGATCGGCGCGGATTGCATCATCTACCCCAACTGCACCCTGCGTGAAGACACCGTGCTCGGCAACCGTGTGATCCTGCAACCCGGGGTCTCGATCGGCGGCGATGGCTTTGGCTTCGTCAACCACGAGGGCTCCCACTTCAAGATCCCGCAGCTCGGCCGTGTGGTGTTGGAGGACGACGTCGAAATCGGTGCCAATTCCACCGTCGACCGCGCACGCTTCAGCGAGACCCGCATCGGCCGCGGCACCAAGGTCGACAACCTGGTGATGTTGGCGCACAACGTCATCACCGGTGAGCACTGCGTGATCGTGTCCCAGGTTGGCGTGTCGGGTAGCACGCGGCTTGGCAACCGCGTGACCCTCGCCGGCCAGGTTGGCACGGTCGGTCACGTCACCGTGGCCGATGACGTCACCGTGCTCGGCAAGGGCGGCATCACCAAGGACATCCGCGTAGCCGGGGTTTATGCCGGCATGCCGCTCAAGCCCGCGCGCCTGTGGCGCAAGGCCATGGCCAAGCTCTACGCAGGTTTGTCGTGAGCCGCTGAGGCAGGCCGTTGCGGCGGCGGGAATACGCTAGCGCGGGTCATGCTGGCCTGCATGGGCGCGGCGAGCGGTCCTTCCAGCCATTTCGAGGTGGCGACGACCTTAGCGATATCGATACCGGTCTCATAGCCCATGCGATGTAAGAGATAGAGCACGTCCTCGGTGCCGACGTTACCGGTCGCACCGGGCGCAAAAGGGCAGCCCCCCACCCCACCGCAACTCGCGTCGACGATGCGCACACCGCTCTCGACCGCCGCGTAGACATTGCCGATGCCGGTGCCACGGGTGTTATGGAAATGCACGCGCAGCGGCGTCGTACCGATGTGCGGACGCACCGCCTCGACCAGACGTCTGACGTCGGAAGGCACGGCCACACCGATGGTGTCGGCCAGCGCAATCTCATTCACACCGATAGCGTGCAAGCGCTTCGCGATGGCGACCACTGTCGCCGGTGCGACCTCGCCTTCAAAGGGACAGCCAAAGGCAGCGGCAATGGTCACGCCGAAGAATTTCTTTTGATCCCGGGCGCGGCGCGCGATGGCGGCAATGACGTCCAGCATTTCGGCCGAGGTCTTGCCTTGGTTGCGCAGACAGAAGCTGTCGGTGGTCACGGCCGCGCAATTGATCTGTTCGATGCCGGAAGCCAAGGCGCGCTCGAAACCCTGTTCGTTCAGCACCAGGGCGATATAACTCACACCCGGTCGGCGCGGTAGACGCGCGACGATAGCGTCGGCATCGGCCATCTGCGGCACGCGTTTGGGGTTGACGAAGCTCGCCACCTCCAGACGCCGCACGCCGGCCTCGACCAGGCGCTCGATGAGCGCGATCTTGGTATCGGTATCGAGCAGTTGCGCTTGGGCCTGCAGGCCGTCGCGCGGCCCGACGTCGACAACTTCCACCCGTTCGCCCATGTGCTTCACTCCTGCTCGCTTGGCAGCCGCCATGACCGCTCGAATATGGACTCGAATGACTGCGATTGTAGTCAATCGCGGCGCGCACCGGCAGCGTGTGTCATGCCACGACAAGGCTTACGAATCACCGTCGGCGCGAGCCTCTATACTAGGCCGACGGCAACAGCCAGGAGTGACCATGGCGTCTTACGATTTCGATCTTTTCATCATCGGTGGCGGTTCGGGCGGCGTGCGTGCCGGCCGTATGTCGGCCAGCTTCGGTGCGCGCGTGGCGATGGCGGAAGAGCGCTACATGGGTGGCACTTGTGTCAACGTCGGCTGCGTGCCTAAGAAGCTGTTCGCCTACGCCGCCCATGTCCACGAGGAAGTGCATGACGCCGCCGGCTTCGGTTGGAAAATTGCCGACGGCACCTTCGACTGGCCGACCCTGGTCACCAACAAGAACAAGGAAATCGAACGCCTGAATGGCATCTACCAGCGCCTCATGGACAACGCCGGCGTGACCGTGCTGCACGAACGCGCGGTGGTGAAGGATGCCCATACCGTCAGCGTCGGCGGGCGTGACTTAAGCACTGAACGCATTCTGATCGCGACCGGCGGCTGGCCTTATGTGCCCGAATTTCCCGGCAGCTCGCTCGCCATCACGTCCAACGAAGCTTTCTTCCTCGAACGCTTGCCGAAACGCGCCGTGATCGTCGGTGGCGGCTATATCGCGGTGGAATTCGCCGGCATTTTCAACGGCCTCGGCTGCGATACCACACAGCTCTACCGTGGCCCATTGTTCCTGCGCGGCTTCGACGATGACGCCCGCCATTTCCTCGCCGACGAGATGCGTAAGAAGAATATCAAGCTGCGCTTCGACACCGACGTCACACGCATCAGCCGCGAAGCGGATGGCCTGCACTTGCATCTGAACGACGGCAACACCCTCGTTTGTGATCTCGTGATGTACGCCACCGGCCGCAAACCGAACAGTGCGAACCTTGGTCTCGAAGCCTGCGGTGTTGCGCTCGACAACTCGGGCGCGGTCAAGGTGGATGACAATTACCGCACTGTCGTGCCGTCCATCTACGCCATCGGCGATGTGACCGATAGAGTGAATCTGACACCCGTCGCACTTGCCGAAGGCATGGCCCTGGCCTGGCATCTGTATCGCGATCACCAACGCCCGGTCGATTACGAATATATTCCAAGCGCGGTGTTCAGCCATCCGAATCTCGCCACGGTCGGTTATACCGAAGCGCAGGCGCGCGCGAAGTTCGGCGCCGTGACGATCTTCAAGTCGACCTTCACGCCGCTCAAGCACACCTTGTCCGGCAGCCAGGAAAAGACCCTTATGAAACTGGTGGTCGATACCGCCAGCGACCGGGTGGTCGGTGCACACATGATCGGGCCGGACGCCGGCGAATCGATTCAAGGTCTCGCCGTTGCCATCAAGGCCGGCGCAACCAAGGCGATGTTCGACCGCACTATTGGCATCCATCCGACCTCAGCCGAGGAATGGGTGACGATGCGCGAACCGGTAGCTTGAGATCTAATCGGGTAAGCGGCAGCGTAGACGACTATGCTGAGTTCGACATTACAAGCGTTACAAGGGAGCAAAACTTCATGGGCTATCCAAAACTGCGCGCACTGGCGGCTGTGTTGCTAGGCGCAATGACAGGGCTTATGGGCGGTCCGGCACATGCCGCCGATCTCGCCGTCGGCGATGTCGCGCCCGACTTCACCCTCGCCGGTTCCGACGGTAAACAGCATCACCTCGTTGATTACCGTGGCACGGCCGTGGTGGTGGCGTGGTTTCCCAAAGCCTTCACCGGCGGCTGAACCGCGCAGTGCAAGTCGCTCCGTGAGAGCGGCGCATTGTTGAAGGAATATAAGGTCGCCTATTTCATGGCGAGTACCGACGACGCCGAGACCAACACCAAGTTCGCCGCCGCCAACGCTGCGGACTTCCCCATCCTGGCCGACCCGGACAAGAAAGTGGCTGCAGCCTATGGGGTCCTGGGCATGATGGGCTTCGCCTCGCGCTGGACCTTTTATATCGATACACAAGGCAAGATTGCCTATATCGATAAGGATGTCAGCGTGGTGAAAGCGGGGGCGGATACAGCGGCGCGGTTGGCGACTTTAGGAGTAGCGAAGCACTGAACGGAGACGCGGGGATGATTCCTCTGTAGGTGCGAATTCATTCGCACCTTCATGCCAAGGCGCGTGTCACGCCACAGATCTTAATGTGCGAATGAATTCGCACCTACAGAGGGAAGTCTTCATGAGCACGTCTAGCACCGACATCACCCTCGTCCGCGACGCCATCCACAACCCCGCCGAACCCCGTCACTTCATGCGGCTCGCGTGGCCCACCTATCTGATCACCGCCAGCATCCAAGGTGTCGAAATCGCGCGCAGCACGCGCGCCATCAAACTGAAAGAAGTCGGTCGCGACATCTACGATCCGGCGATTTATTTTCCGCGAGCGGATGTCGCCATGGACAAGCTTGTACACCTCGAGAAGTCCACGCATTGTCCGCTGAAAGGCGACGCCGAATACTTCGACGCCAACATCGCCAGCCTGCACTACGCCGAGGTCGCCTGGTCCTATGACCGCACGCGCGACTTCGCCGATGAAATCAAGGGCTATATCGCCTTCTACCCGCAACGTGTGCAGGTCATCGAATACACCGCATCGGTGTGACGCAGAGCGCGTACGCCGTCGGCGAGCTGGAATCAAGCCACAACGCGCCGCGCCTCGTCCGCCACCAGCCGTCGCGTCAGAATTTCAAAGCGACCGATCAACAACACCGACGCCACCCACAATGCGGTGGTGAGTCCCGTCCAGATGCCAGCTGCGCCCGCGTCTGCATAATGGCTGAGTCCATACGCCATGCCAAAACCGATGCCCCAGTAGTTGAGCGCGTTCAACACCAGCGGTACGCGGGTGTCCTTCATGCCGCGCAATGCAAAAGCGGCTGCAACCTGTAGTCCATCGGCCAACTGCAGACCCGCGCCAATTTTAAATAGCACCAGCGCGGTAGCGACCACGGGCGGATCCTGGGTATACATGGCGATGATGCGCGGCGCGAACAGCAAGGTGGTGGTCGCGGCCGTGACGGTGCACAAACCGCACAGCACAAAGCCCGTATAAGCAATGCGACGCACCGCCGTGAGATCGCGCCGCCCGACCGCCTGCCCGACTCGCGTGGTCAGCGCCATCGCAAAGCCAAGCGGCACCATGAACACGATGCCGCAATAATTGAGCGTGATCTGATGAGCCGCCACCGTCGTGCTACCGAGTGCGCCCATCAGCATCGCCACCGCCGTGAACAAACCGGACTGCAGACACAAGGACACGCCTATCGGCAGACCCAGTGCCACCAGGCGCCGCAGCGTCGCGCCGTCGGGACGCTCAATCGCACGCCATAACTGAAAGCGTCGATAGTGCGGCGAATAAAGCGTGTGCCCGGCCAACAGCGCCAGCATGATCCAGAAACTGAGGGCGCTGCCGAGACCGCAACCCGGCGCACCGAGTGCCGGCATACCGAAACGACCGAACAAGAAGCTGTAGTTGAGCAGCACATTAAGCGGCAACACCGCTGTCACCACGGTCATGATAGGCACGGTGCGTCCGACACCTTCATTCATCTGCTTCAAGGTGTGGTAAGCGTAGGCACCTGGCACACCCCAGGACAGGAAATCGAGATAGTCCTGTGCCAGCAACGCCACTTCATGTTCGATGCCGATCGTCACGAATAACGATGCCATGTGACGCATCGCGAACATCACCAGCGCCGAGATCAATACCGCCAGCCACAGACCTTGGCGCGTGTCATGACCAATGTCGTGATCGCGTCCCGCACCGAAGTGCTGCGCGACCGTCGGCCCGAGGGCCATCAAGGTGCCCAGACCGAGCAGGAACAACGCTATCCACACGCCATTGCCGATGGCGACGCCGGCCAGCTGCTGCGCGCCGAGACGCGCGGCCATCATGGTGTCGGCCACGCCAACCCCGATGCTGGATAAATTGTTGACGATGAGCGGTGCACCGATCACCACCAGCGAACGCACATCGATACCGATCTGACGCCAGGACAAACTCACACGCTGTGCGCCGCAACGCGGAGACGGCAGACTACGCCGGCCAGGCGCGGTCGAGGTTTCAGGCCAGGTGCCC
>JAYWAC010000250.1:0-10320 GCA_043782755.1 Pseudomonadota bacterium
CATCGATATATTGCGCGCAACAGGCGCGACCTTGAGTGCTTGCGTATCTTCATCCCACTGCGTCTCGATAGCGCGCAGCGCCGCGATAGACGGCGCGAAAGCATACAAGCCCCAGTCGAGCGTGACCAGCGGGGTGTCGCCGAGATCGATGCGCATGATCTGGCCCTGGTGTTGAAAGCGATAAATCCGCGAGCGACCCGCTTCGGGCACGCCGAGCAAGGGATCGTGCATGCTGGACGGCAGGCCGGTGCTGCCACCGCCCGTCAGCCAGTTCTGCACCACCTCAAATTGTTCTGCGATGCTGGCGTTATAGGCCATGAACACGATGCCGTGAGGCTCATCGTCTTTGATCTCACCGCGCCGCGGCCCGTAAGACATGCCACGACGCGCGATGCGCGGCGGTGGCGTCATGAGCGGTGGCACGGGCTCGCGTGGGTTGCTGCGTCGGATATGCGATTGCAGCGGACATTGCGCGCCTTGGCGGTCAGCGCGGAAATCGAAGTCGTTGTCATGGAGCCCGATCTCGTTCACCAGCGGCTTGCCATTGGGATGACGACCCATGAGCTTGGCCATCAATAGTTCGCGTAACTCGGCGCGCGCGACCTTGCTAGCTTTGGGCAGCAGCTGCTTGATGGCCAGCTGCAAACGCTGCTCGAAGGTCGCGGTATGTTGGCGCAGCTTGCGCACCACCAGAAAGCTGCCGTTATCCAGCATCGCATCCATCGCGCCTGGTCCATCACCACGATGATTGGCGTGACCAAGAAACAACTCACCGGTATCCACCTTGTCGTGCCAGTGCTGCGACGTGAGTTGTTGCGTGTCGAGACTTGGCTGACTCAAGCCATCGACATAGCCGAAGTGATCGCGACTCAGGGTCTCACCCGCACGGAGCGGATGATGACGCATGGCTTGTATGCTCAACACTTCGATGCCGTTGTCGGGCGCGTCGTTGAGAGCGGCTATCTCACGTTGCAGAACTGCGGCGAGACCGGGACCGGTACGCACGGCCTCGTCCGACTCAAGCGCGACGCGCAACTGCAAGAGTATATCGACACAATTGATATCGAGCGGCGGTGGTCCGCGATGCGACGCCGTGCTGGCCAATTGCGGCGGCCAGTTGCGCGGTGGGCGTGTCCAGTGATCGGGATGATTGCCCTGCATGTCACCCAGCACACTGGCGCGCGCTGCCATGCCATCGATGAATTCCTGCGGCAAGCACTTGCGCCAGGCGAGCGGCGCGCCGAGTTGCGCAAGGCCGCCATAGGTCAAGGCCACGGTCTTGTAAACCGCACCCGGCGCGAGCTCGGATGCACCCTCACTGAAGGTCTCGTTGGACAGCCAACGCCGCGCGCGTTGTGGGTCGGCCACCCGTATCAGCACCAGTGCGCCATGGGTGACGCCAGCGGGAAAGGCGCGCGCGATACCGGCCTGCACGGCGGCGAAACTGAATTTCGCATGGGATGTCGGCACGCGCTCGGCGCCGGGTGGCGACGGCAGGGCCAGCCAGGTCTTGTCGTCCTGAAACATCGTACCCAAGGCGTCCCACTGCTTATCCGCAGCGAGCCGTCCTGGTTGCAGACACCAGCGCCGCACATCGGCAAACAAGTCCTGGGCGAAACGTCGCAGCACATGTTCCTGATTGAAAGAGGCTGTGCTGGCGATATCCGCACGCTCGGGAAAATATTCACGCAGGCCCGCCACCGCGTGCAGTGCGCGGAACGCGATGTCGGCAGCCTGGGCGCTGCGTGCAGGCGTGGCGGGACGAGCGGGCTCGGCGAGTGCACTGGCGGCGGCGTCGAAAGCCGGACTGTCGCCCTCCTTCAGCACAAGATCGATCAAGCGCCGCTGATAATGATTGTCGGTCACTGTCGCGCCGGAGTCGGCGAAGAAGAAACGGCCGACCAGTTCATGGTCACGCACCCAGGCGACGTAGTCCTTGAAAGACGACAGTCGCGCGAGCGGATAGCCTTCGCAATGGCAGAAAATCAAATCAAGCATGGAACCCATCGGCTGCCAGATGAAGCGCATATAAGGCTCCCAGCCGCCATCGACCGTGACGTTCAACAACAACTGCTGATGCGGCATGTCCTCGCTGGCCGGCAGCACCGCGAAGCGAAAGAAATGCACAGTGCGGAAACGCGCGACGGAATCCGGGAAAGGACTCGCCGTGAGGGCCGACTCGCGACTTGCCTGACGAATACTGTTCAAGACCTTCAGCGCGCGGCGCAGTCGATCGGCGTAGGTGAAGGTATTGAAGGCGCCGGACACGGCACCCTCCTTGATGCGCGCGACGACCGTCAGGTCGGTCACGCCCTGCAACTGAGTGGTTTTATAGTCCGGTTCCATGCCTGCTCTTTGCCCCTGATTGCACCAGCCAGTCGCTGCGTGGCAAGCATAAACGCCGGGCCACCGCAGGGTCGACCAGGCGCGGGAAAAGTGTGCATGTGACGCGCGCCGGTGGCACGCCCCACATCAGGCGTCGATAGAAATATTGCCGGCAGTGGTGAACAGATCGCGTAACGAATCCTCGTCGCGTGAACGCTCGGCCTTGGCTTCGTCGGCGCGGGCAGTGCCGACCTGGCGCAGGTAGAGGTCGCTGACATCGCCGGTCACGTAGTGGCCACTGAAACAGGATTGTTCGAATTCGGTGATACGACGATTACCACGACTGGCGGCATCGACCAGCGCGTCGAGGTCCTGGTAGATGAGACCGTCGGCGCCGATCAATCGGCAGATCTCATCCTCGGTGCGATTGTGGGCGATCAATTCCTCGGCGGTCGGCATGTCGATGCCATACACATTCGGATAACGCACTGGCGGCGCGGCCGAAGCGAAATAGACCTTGTGCGCGCCGGAGTCACGCGCCATCTGAATGATCTGACCGGAAGTCGTGCCGCGCACGATGGAGTCGTCGACCAGCAGCACGTTCTTGCCTTCGAATTCAAGATCGATGGCATTCAGTTTCTGGCGCACCGATTTCCGCCGCAGCGCCTGGCCGGGCATGATGAAGGTGCGCGGGATATAGCGGTTCTTAATGAAGCCTTCGCGATAGTTCACGCCGAGGGCGTGGGCCAGTTCCAGCGCCGCAGTACGCGCAGTGTCGGGAATGGGAATGACGACGTCGATGTCATGGCTCGACCATTCGCGCTTGATCTTCTCGGCCAGCGCTTCGCCCATGCGCATACGTGCCTTGTGCACCGAGATACCGTCCATGATGGAATCGGGTCGCGCGAAATACACATGCTCGAAAATGCACGGCGTGTAATGCGTGACCTTGGCGCATTGTTGCGTGAACAGTTCACCGGCCTTGCTGATGAACACCACTTCGCCTGGCGCGACATCACGTACCAGTTCAAAACCGAGAGTATCGATGGCGACCGATTCCGAGGCCACCATGTACTCGCGACCGTGCTCGGTCTCGCGCTGACCGTAGACCAGTGGGCGGATGCCGTAAGGATCGCGAAAGGCCGCAATGCCGACGCCGTTGATCATGGCCACTACTGCGTAACCGCCCGAGCAGCGTTCGTGCACGCGCTCGATGGCGCGGAACACGTCGGCCGCGTCGATACGGAATTTATGCAGACTCTGCAGCTCATGGGCGAACACATTGAGCAGTACTTCGGAATCGGATTCGGTGTTGATGTGACGCAGATCGTCTTCGAACAACTCCTGCTTCAACTGCGTGGCATTGGTCAGGTTGCCGTTGTGAGCGAGCGTGATGCCATAGGGCGAATTGACATAGAAGGGTTGCGCTTCGGCGGTCGAGGACACGCCGGCGGTCGGATAACGCACGTGGCCGATGCCCATGCGGCCACGCAGATTGACCATGTGGCGGGTGTGGAACACATCGCGCACCAGACCGTTAGACTTGCGCAGATACAGCCGCCCGTCTTCGTAGGTCGCCATACCAGCGGCGTCCTGACCGCGGTGCTGCAACACCGTGAGACCGTCGTACAACATCTGGTTGACGGCGGTCTTGGCGACCATGCCGATGATTCCGCACATGCTAGGTACCGCGCTTGGAATAACTGAAATGTTTGCCGAATTCAGGCGGCAGCTGCGCGATGGCGAGCTGCGCCGCCGATTGAAAGCCGACCAGCATGCTGGACTGCGACCAAGACGGATCGCCCGGCAGCGGTGTCAGGCCGGCGAGGACCACCAGCACGGTGACGATGGCCGCGCCGCGCAGCACGCCGAACAGCGCACCGAGCAGCCGATCGGGACCGCTCAAGCCGGTGCTGTCGAGCAGGCGCCCGACGATAAAATTGATGATACCGAAGACCAGCAGTACGCCGATCAGTACACCGAGAAACGCCAGCACCATGCGCGCGAATTCTAGCGCGAGATAGGGCGCGAGCAGCGCCGCGAAATGTCCCCAGAACGCCATCGCCGCCCAGAACGCCACCACCCACGCGAGCAGCGACAGCACCTCGCGGACAAAGCCTCGAAACAGGCTCAAAACCGCCGAGAGCGCGATGATGGAGATGATGGTGATGTCCGCCCAGTTCATGCCTTACCCGGCACGTGAGTAAGCGCGGAGTCTAGCAGACCGCCCCGCTCGGCGGCAGCGACGCTCGGGGCCTCAGTGCGAAGGCACCAACATGCCGTGGGCCTCGAATTGTCCCTCGATGCGCTGACGCAAACGCTCGGCTTCGGCCTTGCCCGGTGTCGGCCCAACCCGCACCTTGAAGACCGTCGCGCCCTGTTCGAGACGCGGCTCGCTGTAGGCCTTGTAGCCGGCGGCCTTGAGTTTATCGACCAGCTTCTTGGCGTTGATGTCGCTGGCGAAGCTGCCGAGTTGCACGGTCCAGCCAGCGATAGCAGGCACCGGCGGTTTGACGGCCGCAAGCAGGGTCTTGCTATCGGACGGTATGCTGTCTGCCGGCTTGACTAGCGGCTTCACGTCGATGGCCTTGATGGCGAGCTTGGTCTCGCTGGGCTTGGGCGCAGGCTTGACCCCGGTGGCTTTCGCTACTATCGGCTTGGCGTGGGAATCGGACACGGCTGCGTGGCCGGCCGGCCTGACTTCGGCGACCATTGGGGCGACCGTCGTGGACTGGGTCACCACTCGCGGCTCGGGCGGCTGCATACGCGGCGGTTCGACAACGACGCCGTTCTCTTTGGCGGGTACAGCCTCTTCCTGCGTCTCGGCCGCTGCCGGCGGTTCTCCGCTCGCCGACGGTGTGGCAAGCGACGTCGGCTCCGCCGCGCTGCCCTCGCCACTCTGCACGCGCGAAGGCGGCAGTTCGACGTCTTCGTCGGCCTGGGTTTCCATCTCGGCGATCGCTTCCTCACCCAGCGCCGGCGCGCGTTGCGAGACGTCCTCGGTCGGCGCCGGTGGAATATTCATGGACGGCGGCACGGGCGATTCAACACCACCGTTATCGAGGAAGATCGGAATGAAGATCACGCCGAACGCGACCAACAGGCCGGCGCCCACCACGCGCTGCTTGAGTTGCCGGTCCATCACGCGCTGATCTGCCGTTCAGCAAGTTGTTCGAGCATCGCGCCGACGGTCAGAAAGGAACCGAGCACCAGTACCCGAGAGCCAGGCGGCGCGGCGGCGAGTATGGCGGCGTGGGCCGTCGCAACGCTGGTGTGACATTGTGCGGTCTGGCGTGGCGCAAGTTCGCGCAGACAGTTCGCCAGATCTTCAGCGCGCGCGCCGTTGACGCCGCCCAAGGTGGCGAAATGCCAGTGCTGCACATGGGGCAGCAAGGGTGCGAGAAAACCGCGATGGTTCTTGGTCTTCAACATGCCGACCAAGGCATGGGTGTACGGCACACGCGGCATGGTCGCGAGGGTGGCGGTGAAGATTTCCGCCGCCTGTGGATTGTGTGCCACGTCGATGACGTATTCGAGGCTGCGCATGACGCGATGGAAGCGCCCCGGCAGCACCACCGTGCGCAGGCCCTCGGCGATCTGTGCGGCATCGACCGGCAGGCAGGTCTGCAAGACGTCGATCACTTTCAACACGCCAGCGGCGTTGCGCAGTTGATGGGCGCCACTCAATGCCGGATAGGGCAGATGTTCCAACACCTGCCCGCCCGACCACCAGGTCCAGTCCTGTCCTTCGTCTTCAAACGAGAAGTCGACGCCGAGCACGGCCGGCAGGGCGCCACAGCTGGCGGCGTGATCGAGCAGCGTGTGCGGCAGATCGTTATCGGAACACACCGCCACCCGACCACCGCGCATGATGCCGGCTTTCTCGCGCGCGATCTGTTCGCGCGAGGTACCGAGCCAGTCTTCGTGATCGAGGCCGATGGCCGCAATCAGGGCGACGTCGGCATCGACGATATTGACCGCATCGAGACGACCACCAAGGCCAACTTCCAGAATCACGATATCGAGCCCGGCCTCGGCAAAGATGCTGAGCGCGGCCAAGGTACCGAATTCGAAATAGGTGAGCGCGACCGACTGGCGTGTCGCTTCGATGCGTGCAAAGGCGGCCGTGATGCGCGCGTCATCGACCGCTACGCCGTCGATGCGTATGCGCTCGTTATAGCGCAGCAGATGAGGCGAGGTATACGCGCCGACGCGATAACCGGCACCGCGCCAGATGGTCGACAGCAAGGCCACGCTCGAGCCCTTGCCATTGGTGCCGGCGACCGTCACCACCAGCGGTGCAGGACGGCCCAAACCAAGACGCGCGGCGACTTCCACACAGCGCTCGAGACCGAGATCAATATGCTCGCCGCGAGCGGCTTCCAGCCACGACAACCACGCCTGAAGCGGCGCCGTCGCGGACGGCGTCAGTGCCGGCAGGACATCGCTCCCCTGGGCTGCCATCAGGCGCGGGCGGGCGCCACGGGAGACGGCTGATGGGTAAAGATGGCCAGTATCGAGGCGATGGTGTGGCGCATCTCGCGACGGTCGACGATCACATCGACGGTGCCGTGCTCAAGCAGGAATTCGCTGCGCTGAAAGCCTTCCGGCAGGATCTGACGCACGGTCTGTTCGATGACACGCGGGCCGGCAAAACCAATCAAGGCATTGGGCTCGGCGAGGATCACATCACCGAGCATGGCGAGACTGGCGGACACCCCACCGGTGGTCGGATCGGTCAACACCACGATGTAGGGCAGACGCGCTTCGCGCAGCTCGGCGATCGCGACAGCCGTCTTGGCCATCTGCATCAACGACACCAATGCTTCCTGCATGCGCGCCCCACCGCTGGCGGTAAAGCACACATAGGGCAGGCGCGCATCCAGACAGCGACGCGCGCCGCGCACGAATTTCTCGCCCACCACCGAGCCCATCGAGCCGGCCATGAATCGAAAATCGAAGCACGCCGCCACCAGCGGAATGCCTTCGACGCGGCCTTCCATCACCACCAGCGCATCGGTCTCGCCAGTTTCCTTCTGCGCGGCCGTGAGTCTGTCCTTGTAACGCTTGGAGTCCTTGAACTTAAGGAAGTCGAGCGGCGCGACGCCGGTCGCGAGTTCTCTCGGCCCATCGTTGTCGAGGAAGCGCAGCAGACGACGACGTGCGGTGATGCGCATGTGATGACCGCATTTCACGCACACCTCGACATTGCGTTCGAGCTCGGCGCGATACAGCACCGCCTTGCATTCCGGGCAGCTGCTCCACAGGCCCTCTGGAATAGAGCGCTTGACCGAACCCTCGGTGCGGATGCTGGCCGGCAGCAGACGCTTGAACCAGCTCAACTTGCCGTCACCGCTCATGCCGCGTGCGCCTTGCCGTCGACGGCATCGCGCAGACCGCGCACGAAAGTTTCTAGTGCGTTTGCTGCGGCCCTGACATCCTTGCCATGTTGTTCGATGATTTCGACCAGCGCGCTGCCGACGATGATGGCATCGGCACTGGCGGCGGAGGCGGCCGCCGATTGCGGTGTGCGGATACCGAAGCCGATGCCGACCGGCAGATTGGCCAGACGACGGGTCTCGGCGATGCGCGCGTTGATCAATTCGACGTCGACCGCCTTGTCGCCGGTGACACCCTTGACCGCGACGAAGTAGACGAAGCCCGAGGCATAGTTGCAGATCATGCTTATCCGCTCGCTGGTGGTGTTGGGCGCAACCAGAAACGCTTGCTCGATACCGGCGGCCTTCACCACGCGATTGAATTCCTCGGCTTCCTCGGGCGGCAGATCGACCACCAACACGCCATCGACACCCGCTGCGTGCGCACGCTCGGCAAAATGCGCGGCGCCGACGCGTTCAAAGGGATTCAAATAACCCATCAACACCACCGGTGTGATGCTGTCCTGTTCGCGGAAGCTCGCCACGCAGCGATAGACCTCATCGAGCGTGGTACCGACCGCCAACGCGCGCTCGCTGGCGCGCTGGATGACCGGACCATCCGCCATCGGATCGGAAAACGGCACACCGAGTTCGATGATATCGGCACCGCCACGCACCAGGGCATGCATCAAGACCGGCGTGGCGGCGGGCTCGGGATCGCCGGCGCTGATAAAGGTCACCAAGCCCTTGCCGCGACGCGCGGCCAGATGTTCGAAACAGGCACTGATACGACTCATCTCTTTCCTCGTACGCGACGCGCTTACAGCGTGATGCCGTCGATGGTGGCGACGGTATGCATGTCCTTGTCGCCACGACCGGACAAGTTGACCACGATGAACTGATCGCGCCGCATATCGCGCGCCAGCTTGGCGGCGTGGGCCAACGCGTGACTCGATTCGAGGGCGGGAATGATGCCTTCGGTGCGGGTCAGGTGGCGGAAGGCGGCCAGCGCTTCCTGATCGGTGATGGTCTCATAGTGCGCGCGGCCGCTGTCCTTCAACCAGGCATGCTCGGGACCGACACCGGGATAATCAAGACCGGCGGAAATGGAATGGGTCTCTTCGATCTGTCCGCACTCGTCCTGCATAAGATAGGTGCGGTTACCGTGCAGAACACCGGGGCTACCGGCCGACAGTGGCGCTGAATGACGCCCGGTCGAGACGCCATCACCACCCGCCTCGACGCCGATCAGACGCACCTCATGATCGTTGATAAAGGGATAGAACAAACCCATCGCATTCGAGCCACCACCGACACAGGCCACCAGTGCATCGGGCAACCGCCCTTCGCGTGCCAGTGATTGAACGCGCGTTTCGCGACCGATGATGGCCTGGAAGTCGCGCACCATGGCCGGATAGGGATGCGGGCCGGCGACTGTGCCGATGATGTAGAAAGTGTCATCGACATTGCTCACCCAGTCGCGCATCGCTTCGTTCAAGGCGTCTTTCAAGGTCCGCGATCCGGACGACACACCGACCACTTCGGCACCGAGCATCTTCATGCGGAACACGTTCATGGACTGACGCTTGATGTCATCCACACCCATATACACGCAGCAGCGCATGCCGAGACGCGCGGCGACGGTGGCGGTTGCAACGCCATGTTGACCGGCACCAGTCTCGGCGATCACGCGCATCTTGCCCATGCGCTTGGCGAGCAGCGCCTGGCCGACGGTGTTGTTCACCTTGTGCGCGCCGGTGTGATTGAGATCTTCGCGCTTGAGATAGATGCGTGCGCCGCCCAATTCTTCCGACCAGCGGCGAGCGTAGTACAGCGGCGACGGACGACCGACGTAGTGCGTGAGATCATCGTCGAGTTCGGCGAGAAATTCCGGGTCGGCCAGATAACGGTGATAGGCGGCTTCCAGTTCCGCCAGCGGGCCCATCAGGGTTTCTGCGACGAAGCGACCACCGTAAGGCCCGAAGTGACCACGGGCATCGGGTAGGGTCGTCTCGTGACCAACGCCGGCCAAGGCGGTGATATCAGGTTTGGCATTCACAACGCTTCACCTCGGCAATGAACTTTCGCATCTTGTCGTGATCCTTGATTCCCTTGGCGGCTTCGATACCGCCGCTGACGTCGACCGCATAGGGCGCGGTAGTGCGTATGGCCTGCCCGACATTGTCCGGCGAAAGGCCGCCTGCCAGAATGATCGGGCGTCGATTGTGTTGTGGCAGCAAGCGCCAGTCGAAGGCCTTGCCGCTACCGCCATACAGCGTCTCGTCGTACGTATCGAACAACCACGCGCTGGCTTGGCCGTAGCGCGCACATTCCTGCGCAATATCCAAGCCCGGTCGCACGCGGATGGCCTTGATCCACGGTCGCGTCGAGCGCGCGCAATCGGCAGGCAGCTCGTCGCCATGGTACTGCACGACATCCAGACGCACCGCGCGACAGATCTCGTCGACTTCATCCGCATTCGCGTTGACGAACAGACCGACCTTGCACAGGAAAGGCGGCAGTCCGCGCGCTATGTCGACGGCCCGCGCTACGTCGACGTAGCGTGGGCTAGTCGCATAGAACACGAATACCAGGGCGTCGACACCCAGGCTCACCG
>JAYWAC010000251.1:0-3876 GCA_043782755.1 Pseudomonadota bacterium
CTTGCTGCTCGGCACACGCGCCGCGCGCAACAGATCGATGACATAGCCTAAGAAGGATTCATCGGCCAAAGTCAGGCCCGAGAGATTCACCGAGCACATGTCGAAACGCGCGAATTCCTGCGGATTCTGCGCCGCCCATTCAAGCAAGTGGGAGACCACCCAGCGGTCGACCTGCGCCGCGAGGTTGTAACGCTCAGCGGCCGGCAGGAAGGCACCGGGCGGCACTTCCACGCCATTGGTGTCGATCATGCGGATCAAGACTTCGTAGTGCTCATAGCGATTGCGCGCACCAACCACCGGCACGATGGGCTGCACGTAGAGACGGAATTGATCGGACTCGAGCGCGGCCTGAATCTTGGTCACCCACTGCATTTCACCATGACGCTTGGTCAACTCCTCGTCATCGCGCAGATAGGTATGCACACGATTGCGGCCCAAATCCTTGGCGGCATAACAGGCGGTGTCGGCCTGCTGCAGCACTTCGGTGACACTCGCCGAATCGCGATTGATGGGCACCAGGCCGATACTCACGCCGACCCGGAAGCGCTTGTCATCCCACACGAACTGAAAGTCTTCGATGGCGGCGCGGAAGCTCTCCGCCACGCGCTGGCTCTGGGTCAGCGGACAGTTCTCCATCAACAAGCCGAATTCATCGCCGCCCAGGCGCGCGATGGTGTCGCTGGCGCGCACCTTGGTGCGTAACACATTCGCCACTTGGCGCAGCAGTTCATCACCCGCGACATGGCCGCAGGTGTCATTGATGACCTTGAACTGATCGAGATCGAGATAACAGATCGCGTGTTCCTTGCCATTGCGCCAAGTCCCTTCCAGCGCGTACTCGATACGTGCCTCGAACTCGCGACGATTTACGAGGCCAGTCAGCGAATCATGAGTCGCCTGGTAGGACAGTTCCTTGGAAAGCTGATGAGCCTCGGTGATGTCCTGAATCTGACCGATAGCGTACTGATAAATCGAACCGCTATCGCGCACCGCAGAGACATGGCACAGCACCCAGATCGGATGGCCATCGCGATGTATATAACGCTTCTCGATCTGATAGCGATCGACCTGACCGGCGACCAGCTCGTGATATTGGTACAGCCCGGTCTCGCGGTCGTCGGGATGGGAGATCTCACGCAAGGCCATACCGATCATGGCGTCGGGTGCGTAGCCCAACATGTCGGCGAAGGCCTGATTGGCGTGCTGAATCTGGCGCACCTCGTTAACGATGATCATGCCGATGGCGGCACTGTCAAACGCGCTCTTGAAGCGCTGCTCACTGGCGAGCAGTGCTTTCTCGGTCGCGCTGCGTTCGGCAACCTGAGAAGACAACTCCTGGTTGCGCCGTTTGAGTTCGTCGGTACGTTGCTCGACCTGTGATTCCAGTTCTCGGTCGCGCTGTTCGATTTCCGCCAGCATGCCGTTGAAGTCAGCGCATAGCTGGCCTAGTTCGTCGGTGGCGATGACCGGCGCACGTAAAGCGTAATCGCGAGATTCGCGTACGCGGCGCGCCACCGCAGTGAGACTCATGATCGGCAGGTAGATGCCGCGCAGCAGACGCGTGGCAAGTAATAGCGCGGCAGCGATAGCAATCACGGTCATCGTCGCTACGAGTTCCGCGTCGTGCCACCCGCGTGCGCGGACTTCGCTCAGACTGACGCCGACGGTCACGCGGCCCAAAATCTTGCCCTCTAGCACGATCTCCGAACTGACAACGAAGTCTTGGGATGCTCCGGCGTAGGTCTCATCGGCGGACTGGAAATGCGCAAAGCCGGGCACCGCCGCTGTATCGATACGCCCCGCCACAATGGCAGGGTCGCCGTCGAACAGACGCAGTGCTCGCTCGGCATCGACGCGATCCCCGGCCGCCACGGCGCGCGCACTGGCGAGCGCCGCCATGCGTGCATGGGCGGCGGTGCGATTCATCAAGGCCGCACGCGAGGCGTGGAGATCGCGATAGGTGAAGGCCGATCCGGCGGCCACCAGGCCGAGGATCATTGCGAGCAGTATCGCGAACCCGAGCTTCTGCTTGATGGAGAGTGTTTTGGACACGGTCGCTCGGGTTCGCACCAGGGGCTGATTGAGAGTCGTTATTAGTGGTATCGACCGTGCGCTGAAAAAGTTCAGGGATTGGGGTCAGCGCTTGCAGGGTCGACGGACAAGACCAGACCAGCGATGCGGGGCGTCTGCTATCCTGCTCGAAGCTCGTAGCGCGGGACGGCACAAGCAGCGGTTCTGACCCGCCTCGCCCCTCGCACCCTACGAGCCATGACCAGGCCGGTCCTGCCGGCCTTACAACTACGCCTCGCGGGCGCCCTGGCGGGCCGCGACGAGGCATCGCACTTCAATCGGGAGGGGATATGAGTACAACGGCGATTGCCTTGATCGGCATGGTGATGTGGTCAGTGGCGCTAACCTTCGCGCTAGTCTTTACGCGGACAGCCGCGATCATGAAGGGAGAGAAGGAGTTGAACGCCTTTCAGGCGGACGGGCGTGACTTGGGCGCCTTTGGGCTGCGCATGACGCGCTCGCACGGCAACACGCTGGAGAATCTCGCACTGGCGGTCGGTCTGATGCTGTTAGCAATCGCTACCGGCCATACTGACATCACCGACAAGCTCGCGATGATCGTACTCTATGTGCGCATCGCGCAGTCGGTAGTTCACATCATCTCGACTTCAACTCCGATGGTGGTATGTCGCGCCACGCTGTTCAGTGTGCAGATGTTGATCTTCGCCTACTGGGGCTGGATGCTCTACCAGGCGCACTGAGCGCAAGCGGCGAATGATGCGCGGCGCCGGTGACGGTGCCGCGCTTATCCCTTCAATCCAGACCACGCAGGAAATCCAGCAACACGGCATTGGTCTGTTCCGGCCGCTCCTGCTGCAGCCAGTGACCGCAGCGCTCGAAGATCACGCTGCCACGATGGTCCGTCGTCACTTCCTTGACCCGCGCTAGACACTCGGCACCCCACCAGGTCGCGACGTCAAATTCCGCCCCTAGGAAAAACGACGGCACGGTCAGTTTGCGCGCGGCATGGGGCGCGAGGTCGTGCCAATCGGCATCCAGATTGCGGTAGTAGCTCAAGGGACCAGCCAGGCCGCTGCGCTCGTATTCGCTGGCGAAGACCTCGAGATCGGCTTCACCGAACCAACCGGGCAGTTGCTTGGGCGTCATGAAGCGTTCGCGCATGCGCGTGCCGTGGGGAATGCACAGCGAGCTGCCACGGATGAGCGTGATCGGGTCGGCGGCATTGATATCGAAACCGGCCTCCAGCATGCCCTCGCCCGACACCGAATAGACGATGTCCCGTATCCAGCCGCGCGCGTCGGACTCGAACTCGTCGATGACCGGGCCCAGCGCGCCGAAATAGGTCTGGTAGAAATCCTGGCCCGGTCCGGCCAGCTCGGCATGGTATTCATCGGGACGCCGTTCGCCAAAGGGATTGCCCGGCAGACCGATCAAGGCGCGGCCGGCGAAGGGCACACTCATGCCCATCACGCCGCGGAACACTTCGGGATGCAGCCAAGCCGCAGTCCACGCTACCGGCGCGCCCCAGTCGTGACCAACCACCACCGCTTGCTCTTCACCCAGCGCCTTCACCAGCCCCACGACGTCGGCGACCAGCGGCCCGATGCGATAGGCCTCGCTGCGCCAGAACTTCGATGAGCGCCCATAGCCACGTTGGTCGACCGCCACCGCGCGATAGCCGTGACGCGCCAGGAAACTCAACTGGTGGCGCCAGGAGTACCAGAGTTCCGGAAAGCCATGCAGCAACACCACCAGCGGCCCGTGGCCGGCTTCGGCGTAATGCAGCCGCGCGCCGTTGACGCTGGCATACGCGTGTTTGAATCCGTCCATCGTGCTTCCCCTTTT
>JAYWAC010000252.1:0-27045 GCA_043782755.1 Pseudomonadota bacterium
CACCTCGGCAGCGCGCGCTGCAATCTCGGCGGCCGGGAGTCGCGCGAGTGGTATGCACAGGGCGAGTTCGTAGTCATCGCCGCCGGTCAGCGCGTAGTCGCGCGCGGTCTCAAGTCCGACTTGTGTCAGCAGCGCCGCCGACAACGGTAGCTGTTCGAGTTCCAACACCGCAGCACAGCCGCTCTGGCGCATGACGTGTCCAAGATCCGCCAGCAGGCCGTCGGAGACATCGATGGCGGCGCTCGCCAGTTCGCGCAAGCGCGCGCCCAGGGCCAGGCGCGGCGTCGGCCACAGGAAGCGTGCGAGTAAGACATCGTCGCCAAATGCGGCCGGATCGACGAGTGCGAGATCGAGCCCGGCACGCGCGTCGCCGAGGGAGCCCGACACCGCGATCACATCGCCAGGCTGGGCACCCCGTCGCGTCAGCACCGCGCCTTCGACCGTGCCCAGCACTTGCAGCGTGAGCGTCAGCGGCCCACGTGTGGTGTCCCCGCCGATCAGACTCACACCTGCCGCGCTCAGCGCTCGACCCAGCCCGCCGGCAAAGGCCGCCAGCCAGGCCTCGTCGAGTTCGGGAAGGGTCAACGCCAGCGTCGCGTAGCGTGGGCGTGCGCCCATCGCCGCCAGATCGCTCAGATTGGCCGCCGCCAGGCGATGAGCGACGGCATCGGCGCGCAGTCCGCGCGGGAAGTGCACGCCATCGACCAGGGTATCGACCGCCGCCACTAGATGCGCGCCAGCCGGCAACGCGACCACGGCAGCATCGTCACCGATGCCGAGCAGCAGATCAGGGCTCGCGATTTCGAGCGGGGCGAAGTAGCGCGCGATGAGGTCGAACTCATCCATGGCGCGACCCCGTCACACCTTCAGGAGTGGCTGGGCGCGTTGACTTCCGAACCGCGCGTGGTGTGCGCGAGGCGGTCGAGTACGCCGTTGATGTAGCGATGACCTTCGACCGTACCGAACATCTTGCACAGCTCGACGCCTTCGTTGATCACCACGCGATAGGGGATCTCCAGGCAGTAGCGCATCTCGTAAGCGCCGATCAGCAGCACGCTGCGCTCGACCGGATCGAGCTGCAACCAGTCGCGATCGAGAAACGGTGCGAGATCGGCCTTGAGGGTATCGAAGTGGTGTGGCACTTCACGCACCAGGCCCGTGAAGTAATCCATGTCGACGCTCACCAGTTCGCGATCGGCGACGAACTCCTGGACGATATCGCGCGGCTCCTGGCCAGCCATCTGCCACTGATACAGCGCCTGCACGGCACACCGCCGGGCACGCACCCGGCCGTGGTTTCCGCCACCGCTGGCTTTGCTCACAGCTGGCGCATCAACGAGATCATTTCGATGGCGGTGACGGCAGACTCTGCGCCCTTGTTGCCGGCCTTGGTGCCGGCACGTTCGATGGCTTGTTCGATGTTGTCAACTGTCAGCACACCGAAGATCACCGGCACGCCGGTGTCGGTCGCGACGGCGCCCAAACCGCGCGAGCAGGCGCCGGCGACGTGATCGAAATGCGCGGTCGCGCCACGGATGACGGCGCCGAGCGCGATCACCGCATCGTACTTGCCAGATTTAGCGAGCTTGGCCGCCACCACCGGAATCTCAAAAGCACCTGGCGTGCGTGTGACGGTGACGTCGGACGGCGCCACGCCATGCCGACGCAAGGTGTCGAGGCAACCGGCTTCCAGCGCTTCGACGATGAAGCCGTTGAAGCGTGCGCTGATGATCGCCACGCGGGTCTTGCCCTCCGCCACCAGGCGCCCTTCGATGATCGTCACGTCCTGCATCATTCCTTACCTTTTACTCAGTAAGCCCGCCGCTCTCGCGCGGCCGAAGGACCCGCAAGGCCCGGCTCAGTTAACGTATTCGACCACTTCGAGGCCAAAACCCGAGATCGCATGATATTTGCGGCGGTGGCTCATGACCCGCATCTTGCGCACACCGACATCGGCGAGGATCTGCGCGCCGAGACCAATCTGGCGCCAGTCCATGGCCGGATTCTCACGGCGCGGCACGGCGCCATCTTCGGTCTCGCTATACAGACGCACCTGATGCACCAGTTCGCGATTGGTAACCTGGTTGTTCAACACCACGATCACGCCTTCACCCGCCGTCGCCACGCGTTGCATGGCGTCGCGCAAGGGCCAGCCAGCGTCCTTGCGGATGCTGGCGGTCAGGTCTTCGAATGGATTGTAGATGTGTACACGCACCAGGGTCGGCCGCTCAGGATCGATGTCGCCCTTGACCATCGCCATGTGCAAGTCGCCGTGAATGGCATCCTCGTAAGCATAGAGATGGAAATCACCGAACTCCGTCGGGATGATCGAATCGGCCATACGTTCGACGGTTTTTTCGTTGGCGATACGGAAATGGATGAGATCAGCGATGGTGCCGATCTTGAGATGGTGTTCTTCGGCGATGCGTTCCAGATCGGGACGACGCGCCATACTACCGTCGTCGTTCAGGATCTCGACGATCACCGCCGCCGGTTCGAGCCCGGCCAGTCGCGAAAAATCACAACCCGCTTCGGTATGACCAGCGCGCGTCAGCACCCCACCCGATTGCGCCATCAAGGGAAAGATGTGGCCAGGCTGCGTGAGATCCGAAGCCTGCGCATCACGCTTCACGGCGGCCTGCACGGTGCGCGCACGATCGGCGGCCGAGATACCAGTGGTCACGCCCTCGGCAGCTTCGATCGACAAGGTGAAATTGGTGCGATGGGTGTAACGGGTGTCCTGCACCATCAAGCGCAGGTTGAGCCGACGGCAGCGATCCTCGGTCAGGGTCAGGCAGATCAGGCCACGACCACACTTGGTCATGAAATTGACGGTTTCCGACGTGCAATGCTCGGCGGCGATGATGAAGTCGCCTTCGTTCTCGCGATCTTCATCGTCCATGATGATGATCATGCGACCAGCGCGTAGCTCGTCGATCAATTCCTGGGTGCTGCTGAGGGCCATGGTGGGTCGCTGGGGTCGATGCTATTAAATGGGCAGCTGATTATAAACGTTTATAAACATTTCGGCCGGCTCGGTGAGCGCCGCCGGCGGCGCCTAGACGCCTACCGGATCAGGTATTGCGCGATGTGCCGAAGCCGGCCTCGACCAGACTGGTCAGCGATAGACCACTGCTGACCGCCGAGCTGGTGGACTTGTTCAACAGCCGCTCGATATAGCGGGCGATGATATCGACCTCGATATTGACCGCCGCGCCAGCCTTCAGCCGACCGAGGGTAGTGCGCTCAAGCGTGTGGGGAATGGTCAGCACGTCAAAGGTATCGCCATCCACCGCATTGACCGTCAGGCTCACGCCGTCGATCGCGACCGAGCCCTTGAAGGCCAGGTAATGGGCGAGGTCCGCCGGCACGCGCACTACCCAGCGAATGTAGTCATTCAAGGTCTCGCGTTTGACCACCGTGCCGAGGCCATCGATATGGCCGCTGACCAGATGACCGCCGAGCCTATCGGTCAGGCGCAGGGCTTTTTCCAGATTGACGGCATCGCCGACCTGGCGCGCACCGAGGGTGGTGCGGGCCAAGGTCTCGGTCGAGACATCGACGGCGAAGTGTTTGGTGCCGAACTCCACCACGGTCAGGCAGGGGCCCGACACGGCGATGGAGTCGCCCAGCGCGACGTCGCTGAGATCAAGGCTGCCGGCATCGACGCTCAAGCGCATGGCATCGCCGCGCTGGGTTAATTGTGTGATGCGGCCGACGGTGGCGACGATACCTGTGAACATGGGACTTCCATCAAGGGCGGTGCAGGATGACGCGCAGATCATCTCCGATCCGGTCACAGGCGACCATAGGCATTGCGAGGGCGTCGGCCAGCAGCGTTGGTGAAGGCACTTCCAACGCGGGACGCGCCGTCAGGCCGAGAATCTTGGGCGCGATATACAGCACCAGCTCGTCGAAGCAACGCGCAGCGATGAAGGCGCCGGCGAGGCGCGGCCCCGATTCGACCAACAGTTCGTTGATCTCGAGTTCGCCTAAACGCAGCACCAATGCCGTCAAATCGATGCGCCCATCATCGAGCGGCAAGGCCTCGACCCGCGCACCGGCGTCGCGCAAGGGCCCGGCCTCGGTCAGCGCTTCGTCGCCGCAGAAGACCCAGGTCTCGCCCAGCAGCTCGAGCAGACGCGCGTCGGGCGGTGTGCGCAGATATCTGTCCAGCACGATGCGATGGGGCTGGCGGCCTCGCATCTCAAAACGCGGGTCGCGCACATTGAGTGACGGGTCGTCGGCCAGCAGTGTGCCGATACCGGTCACAATCGCACAGGATTCGGCACGCAGTCGCTGCACGTCGGCGCGCGAAGCGGCGCTCGTGATCCATTGACTGCTGCCATCGGCGAGCGCCGCGCCGCCATCGATACTCATGCCGAGCTTGATGCGCACCCGTGGCCTACCGTGGCGCATGCGCTGAAAGAAGCCGCGATTGAAGCTTGCTGCCGCCTCGGCGCCGACACCGCTCAGGACTTCGATACCCGCCGCGCGTAAGCGCGCCGCGCCACCACCGGCGACGCGTGGGTTGGGATCGTCCAGCGCATAGACCACTCGCGCTACACCTGCCGCGATCAGAGCTTCGCTACAGGCCGGCGTGCGGCCATGGTGATTGCAAGGTTCAAGAGTGACATAGGCCGTCGCGCCACGCGCCGTCGGGCCGGCCCTGGTCAGCGCATCGGCTTCGGCGTGGGGACCACCAGCGCGACGATGATAGCCTTCGGCCAGCACTACGCCGTCTTTCACCAGCACACAACCGACGCAAGGGTTAGGCGAAGTGGAATACTGGCCGCGCGCCGCGAGTTCCAGCGCGAGCGCCATGCTGCGATCGTCGTCGTTGGTCGTCATGCGTATCGCACTACGGTTGAGTGCTCTCCGCTCAGTTCGGCTTCTTGCTCTTGTCGGCCTGTAAGAGATCAAGCTGCTGTTCGCGCAGATCGGGCGGCAGGTCATTTTCCAGCCGTTCGATCTCTTCCAGGAAAGCCTTCACGTCTTCAAAGCTGCGATAGACCGAAGCGAAGCGTACGTAGGCCACTTGATCGAGACTGCGCAGCGTATCCATCACCAGTTCGCCGATGCGCACTGAATCGATTTCACGTTCGCCGCTTTCGCGGATCTGCCGTTTGACGTCGTTGATCGCGCTTTCGACCCGCTCCATCGCCACCGGGCGTTTTTCCAGCGCCTTCAAAAAACCGCTACGTAGTTTGTCTTCGTTGAAGGTTTCACGCCGGCCATCGCTCTTGATGATGCGCGGCAGGCTGAGCTCGGCGGTTTCGTAGGTAGTGAAACGCGCCTTGCAGCTCACGCACTCACGACGGCGACGGATTTGATCGCCTTCGCCGAGCAGACGCGAATCGATGACACGCGTGTCGATATGGGTACAGAACGGACAATGCATAGCGCTCGCTCTCCCTGTGCCTGCTAGCGCCCCGCTTTCAGGCTGCGTACACCGGATGGCGTCCGCATAATTCGGTGACCTGGCCGCGCACGCGCGCGATGACGGTTTCGTCTTCGATGTGATCAAGTACATCGCACATCCAGCGCGCGAGATGCCGTGCTTCGTCGGCTTTGAGACCGCGGGTGGTCATGGCTGGCGTGCCAACGCGGATGCCGCTGGTCACGAACGGCGATTGCGGATCGTTAGGCACCGCGTTCTTGTTGACCGTGATGTGAGCGCTGCCTAGCGCCGCGTCGGCGGCCTTGCCGGTCAGACCTTTGCTGACGAGGTCGACCAGGAACAGATGGTTGTCGGTACCGCCGGAGACGACATTGAAACCACGCGAGAGGAAGGTCTCGGCCATGGTCTTGGCGTTCACCAACACCTGTTCCTGATAAGCACGGAATTCGGGTTCCATGGCTTCCTTGAAAGCCACCGCCTTGGCCGCAATGATGTGCATTAGCGGGCCACCTTGGATGCCGGGGAACACCGCCGATTGAACCTTCTTCTCCAGCGCTTCATTGCCACGGCCGAGAATCAGCCCGCCGCGTGGTCCGCGCAGGGTCTTGTGGGTGGTGCTGGTGGTGAGGTCGGCAAGCTGCACTGGGCTCGGGTAGAGACCGACCGCGACCAGACCAGCGACGTGGGCCATGTCGGCCACCAGATAGGCGCCGATCTCATCGGCGATTTCACGGAACTTGGCCCAGTCGAGAATGCGCGAATAGGCCGAGAAACCGGTCATGATCATGCGCGGCTTGTGTTCGCGGGCGAGGCGCGCGACCTGGTCGTAGTCGATGTAACCCGTGGCCGCGTCCAGACCGTACTGCGTGGCGTGATAAGTCTTGCCGGAGAAATTGACCGAGGCGCCATGGGTCAGATGGCCGCCGTGGGCGAGACTCATGCCGAGCACGCCGTCGCCCGCGTCAAGCATGGCCAGATACACCGCGCCATTGGCTTGCGAACCGGAATGGGGCTGGACGTTGGCGTAGCTCGCGCCAAACAGGGTCTTGGCGCGCGCAATAGCCAGTTCCTCGACCACGTCGACGTGTTCGCAGCCACCGTAATAGCGCTTACCCGGATAGCCTTCGGCGTACTTGTTGGTCAGCACCGTGCCGGCGGCGGCCAGCACGCGCGGGCTGGCATGGTTTTCCGAAGCGATGAGTTCTATATGGGTTTCCTGCCTCGACCTTTCCGCCTCCAGGGCGCGCCACAATTCGTCGTCGAAACCGGCTATCGACATATCGCGGGAAAACATGCTCGGGAGATCCTCCGGAAATGAAATGCTGCATGAGCGACGAAGAGCGCCCCATACGCCTTCATCTGCCTTGCGATTATCGACCAATAGCGCTCGCCGCACAATCAAAAATCATTGAATTTACTGGATTTATCACTTAAGCGATCGGCGCCAAAGCGATCTTCCGCAGGACTGAAGATCCGACGCCTTTAGCCGCTAAGGCATTCCATGCAGATTCATCCTCACGGCGAGCGCACACAAGGCGAAGAAAACGGCGAGAAACGCTTTCTCGTCTTGAACCGCGATCGCCTGCGCCGAGTGCAGGCCTCACTCACGCCGCGCCAGCGTGATTTCCTCGAAATCCTGCCGCTGCTGTTCCATATCAACCACCCGCTGCTGCCCGGCTATGTGTCCAAAGAGACACCGGCGGGCATCAACGACTACGGGCCGAGCGAGCCGACCCTGCGCGCCGCCAAGCGCATGGTGCGCTCCTTCGACTACGACCGACGCTCGGCGGTGCGCTTTCCGATCCGCGCGCTGTACATGATGGGCAGCCCCGGCACGATTGCGTACACCCGTCATAGCGACCTCGACATGTGGTTGTGTCATGACCCCGAACTCGCGCCGGCAGCGGTCGAACTGATGGCCGAGAAGGCGCGCCGCATCGAGATATTTGCCGCCGAGATTGGCCTCGAAGTGCATTTCTTCGTATTCGACGCCGAGCGCTTCCGCAGCGGCGACATGTTATCGCTATCGAACGAATCCAGCGGCTCCTCCCAACACTCGTTGCTGCTCGACGAATTCTATCGCTCCAGCCTGCTGGTCGCGGGTCTGCGCCCACTGTGGTGGCGCGTGCCCTCGCGCTTCGAACATCAATACGACGACTATGTACGCGAAGCCGTCGCTGCGCGCCTGCTTGACCCGCGCGACTACATCGACTTCGGCGGTCTGCCCAGCATTCCGGTCGAGGAATTTTTCGGCGCCGCAGTGTGGCAGCTCTACAAGAGCATCAAGTCACCGTACAAGTCCGTACTCAAACTGCTATTGATGGAAGCCTACGCGGCCGAGTTTCCCGACATCACACTCTTGAGCCAGCGCTACAAGCAGAGCGTCGAGTCCGAGCACGTCAATCTCGATAACCTCGACCCTTACATCTTGATGTACACCAAGGTCGAAGAGCACTTGATGGCGCGCAACGATCCGGTGCGGCTGGATGTACTCCGACGCAGCTTCTATATCAAGGCCAACCTGCGCCTCTCGACCCGCGGACCGCAGGCCGCCGAAGACTGGCGCGCCGATGTGCTGAACCACATGGTGCAGGCCTGGGGTTGGAGCGAGGCGCAGGTCTCGCGTCTCGATCAACGTGAGGAATGGCGTATCGACACCGCCGTCGAGGAACGGCGCGATCTGATCAACACCTTGAAAGACAGCTACGCGATGCTCTCGCAGTTCGCGCGCAATCAGGCCAATGATCACAAGATCAGCGGCCACGATCTGCACGTGCTCGGTCGTCAGCTATACGCCGCCTTCGAGAAGAAGCCAGCCAAGATTGAAGTGGTGACCGGAGGCATCTGCAGCAATCCGCAGGAAGCCAGCTTGTCGCTGCACGAAGTGAAGCTCGGCGAGAGCGGCACCGTGTGGATGCTGTTCACCGGCATGGTGAGGCCGGCGGAAGTGCAGTTCCGTCGACCCCTGAAGCGTTGTGCCTCGGCGGCGGAAATCCTCATCTGGTGCCATATGAATCGTCTCAGCGATCCGACCACGACCTGGCACGTGTTCACTCCGACCACCGATCTCTCGGCGCTCGAAATCAAGCGCGTCAACGAAGCGCTGGCGACCCATCTGCATACTGCGGACGATGAAGACAGCGCTGATGGTTTGCGTGCGCGGCCGCGCATCTCGCGTGTGAATTTGCTCGTCAATGTCGGCGTCTCGACCTTCTCCTCGAGCGCCGCCGGCGGTGGCGTGCTGACCAGCAATCGCACCAATGCCTTTCAGTTCGGCGCGCGACGCATGAACCTGGTACGCACCGTCGATCTGGTCTTCGTCACCACCTGGTCCGAGACCTTCACCTATCACTACGAAGGCCATGGCGCAGTGCTGGAAGCATTGGCTGAGTGTCTGCGCTGGGCCCACATCGACCACCATGAAATCAGCGTGCCGCCGATAGACGCGCACTGCTTCACCTCCGACTATGCCAATCAGATCGCCGAGCGGGTGGCGCAGACTTTTACTACCGCCTATCGCTTCCTGCTCGATCATGCGCGCGATGCCACGCCCCATTTCGTCATCGAAATCGAGGACCAGTTGCATCATTTGCGCATGAACAAGGGCAAGCCTCGCATCGAAGTGCACGGCGGCCAGGTGGTACTGCTACGCGCGCTCGGCGATACCAGCAACGAGAATTTCAATACCGTGCATTTCGATGGCGAATGCGCCCATGCCGGTGTGCTGCCATTTATCTATCCGCACAACCGCGCTGGACGTCTGCAGGTGTTCGCCCGTCAACGCGGCCAGTTCGCCGACATCTTCATCATCGACGAACGCGGGCTGTTGTTGGTGCATCGCCAGGAATGTCACAACATGGCGGCCCTGCTCCATCACTACCGGCGCTTTCTCGATACCGCGCTGCCGCGTTGCGGTTTCGATGGCGCCGGCGATGTGGCGCTGGCCGATATCGCCGTCGACACCGTTGAGATCATCGCCGCCGGCAGCGGTGTGCAATTGAAGCCTTACACCGATCAGCCGCTGGTCGGTAGCCCCTATCTGTCGATTCAGGTGTTAGCCGATGCCGACGTGCATGGCCACCAACAGTTCACCATCCATGCCAATCATCGCGAGTTCTCGACCTGGGAACATGGCGGTTCACTGTTCGTGCAGGTTGCCGAGTTCGTGCTTTCGCAGCGCAAGCTCGGCGAGATCTATCCCATCTACATCACCGACCTCGACCTCTCGCCGCGCTTCCGCAAACAGATAGGCATCGAGACTCTGCGGCCTTTCGATCTCTTGAATTACAAGAAGCGCATCGAATACCAGCTGACCCGTGCCATGTTGCGCGACTTGGCCGGCGCCACGGCCAATGTCGCACTGGCTTCCTGAGACAGCGGCAGCGCCTCACGCCAATCGGGCTATGCAGTAGAATGGCGCTCGGTTTTAGTTCAGTGGACGCCTCGCCTTGGCAAAAGCAGATAAATTTTTCAGCCGCGCCGAGCAGCTGATCGAACGCCTCGAACGCTTGGTCCCAAAGCCGCTAGTCGACGAGCTCGAAGACGCCATCGCCTGGCGCTGGCGGAAATCCCAGGGCGGGTCTGGACGCCTCGAAGCCATCCGTCGCTTCAACAAGGTGCGACTGGCTGATCTGCTGCACATCGAACGCCAGAAGGAAGCACTGGAACGCAATACTCGCCAATTCCTTGCCGGCCTGCCGGCCAACAACGCACTGATGTGGGGCCCGCGTGGCACCGGCAAGTCCTCGCTGGTCAAGGCGCTGCTGAATGACTACGCCGAGCACGGACTGCGTCTGGTGGAAGTCGACCGACTCGACCTTACCGACCTGCCGGACATCGTCGATCGGCTGCACGACAGCCGCGCGCGATACGTCATCTATTGCGACGATCTGTCTTTTGATGACAACGACGCGACCTATCGCGCGCTGAAGACCGTGCTCGATGGCTCGGTGCTCGATACGCCCGACAACATCGTCATCTACGCCACTTCTAATCGCCGTCATCTGATGCCCGAGCATCAATCGGACAATCACGGCGCACGCATAGTCGATGGCGAGTTGCATCACAGCGAAGCGGTCGAGGAAAAGATTTCCCTGTCGGAACGCTTCGGGTTGTGGCTGTCCTTCCATCCGCTCAGTCAGGACCGTTATCTCGATATCGCCGAGCATTGGCTGAAAGCCTTCAACGCCGACCTTGCTCAGCTCGACCTGGCACGCGCGGCGGCGCTGCAATGGGCGTTGCTGCATGGTTCGCGCAGCGGTCGCGCCGCCCATCAGTTCGCGCGCGATTTTGCCGGACGCCAGTCGCTGGAGAAGCAATCGTGATAGACACACGCCCAGCGGAACTTGCGGCGGTGCGTGCTGGCGCCCGTTGCCTCGCCACCATGGACGAAGTGAAGCGCGCCTGTGACACCATGGCGCGTGACATCACCGCGCGTTTGCGCGATGCCAACCCGCTGTTGCTGTGTGTGATGACGGGCGGCGCGATGCCGCTCGCGCTGCTGCTCGAACGTCTCGATTTTCCGTTGCAGGTCGATTACGTGCATCTCACCCGCTACGGTCTAGCCACCAGCGGCGGTGATATCACCTGGATCAAACGTCCGCCGGCGTCGATACACGGCCGCACGGTGCTGGTGGTGGACGACATCCTTGATCATGGCCTGACGCTCGCCGCCGTGCTCGACGAATGCCATGCGCAAGGCGCCGGCGAAGTTTTGAGTGCGGTGCTGGTGACCAAGACCATGGCAAACCGCGCCGGTCTCGCGCAGGCTGATTTCTCGGCGCTGACCCTGCCCGATGAGTATCTGTTTGGCTGCGGTATGGACTACAAGAGTTACCTGCGCAATGCGCCGGGTATCTTCGCGGTGGGTACAGGCGCATGAAGCTCGGCGTGATCGGCGGCAGCGGTCTTTACGATCTGCCGGGCCTTGACGAAGTCAGCCAGCGCACAGTCATGACCGTCTGGGGCGCGCCCTCGGCAGCCTTGAGCCATGGCCGGCTGAACAATGTCGAACTGTTCTTCCTGCCACGCCACGGCAGCAATCATCATCTGCCGCCCCATCTCATCAACTACCGCGCCAACCTCGCCGCATTGGCCGATGTCGGCGTCGAAGCCATTGTCGCGACCGCAGCGGTGGGTGGTATCGAATACGCGGCGGGCATCGGCGCGATCGTCGTGCCCCATCAGGTCATCGATTACACCTATGGGCGTGAGCACACCTATGCCGATGGTACTCAGCCCCACCCTCAGCACGTCGATTTCACCGAGCCCTATACACCGCGTCTGCGCGAGGCCTTGATCGCCGCAGCCGGCGATGCCGGCATCGCCGTACGCGCACAAGGTGTCTACGGCTCGACCCAGGGCCCACGTCTGGAGAGCGCTGCCGAGATCGACCGCCTGGAACGGGATGGCTGCACCATCGTTGGCATGACCGGCATGCCGGAAGCGGCTTTGGCTCGTGAACTCGGCATCGAATACGCAAATATTTCACTGGTAGTGAATCCCGCAGCGGGACGTGCCAAGGGCGAGATCACCATGGCCGATATCGAGCGCGAGCTCGCCAATGGCATGGGCCGCATCCGCAGCGTGATCGCCGCACTGACGGCACGGCTGGGCGGGCCTTAAGACCGCGTGACGCGCGGCTCAGTCAGGATCGGGGAGCGCTGCACCCGAGGATTCCGCGCCGCTTGCCGGGCTGTCATCTAGCGGTTCGTCGCTGCCGCTACCGGCGGCGGGATCTTCATCCGGCAGGTCATAGGGCACGACCTGCACCAGCACTCCGAACAGGGGATGATCGAAGTAATGCACTTCGCGCAGCTTGACGCTGCGTGCCGCCGTGAGCCGCACGGGTTTGCCGTCGTGGTCATAGATGAAATCGATGTCGACATTCATCTGCCGCGCCACCTTGACCGTCACCGTGCCTTCAATGCGCGGCGTCAGCGCCGCCACCGGCACACCCGCTGTGTTATCGGTGGTCTGTTTTACGTGCGCTGCGGCGTGGGTGTCGATATCGGTCAAGTGCACGCGCTTCGCGCCACTCACGCCAAAGCTCGGCTGACGCCAGGCCGCTGACAACAGCGGCGCGTATTCGCTGCTATTACGCAAGCGTCGTTCGACATCGTTCAGACCGCGCTCATTCCGCTCCAGCGCCTTGAAGGCTATCGGCCCCGGCCCACTCGCGACTTGCGCATCACGCGGTTCGTCGGCCATCGCCGGCAGATCAGTAATCAAATCCATGCTGTCGCCGAAGTCCGGCAGCGCGGTCATCGCCGGCCACTGCTCACCGCCCGCAGTCGACTCAACATTATGACGGAACACCACCACATCGACCTGATACCAGCGCGCCGCTGCCAGACCCGGCACGAGCAGCAACAGCATCAACAGTGCGACACGCAGCACCACGTCAGGCCGCCTGCTTGCGCGCGATCCGCTCGAACAAGCTCTTGAGTTCGGCGAAACGTGACTCGGCATCGGGCAGTTCCTTGGCAATCCTCAGTTTCTCGCCGCCATCCAGACGGTAGGCACGGTCACGCTGGATCAGTTCGATGATACGTTGCGGTTCGATGTTGGGCTTGGCATGGAATTCAATGCGACCACCGCGGCTGCCGAGATCGATACGTCGTATGCCTAGCGTCTGTGCTTCGAGCTTGAATGATGTTACACGAAACAGATTATCGACCGGCTCGGCGAACAGGCCGAAGCGATCGATGATCTCTTCACGCAGATCGTCGAGCTCGGCGACGCTGCGCGCGCTGGCGATGCGCTTGTACAGAATCAGACGCGCATGCACGTCGGGCAGATAATCCTCAGGTAAAAGCGCCGGCACATGCATCTCGACTTCGACGCGCGCTTCCAGCGCCTCGTCCAGATCGATATCGCGGCCGGCCTTGAGCGCCGCCACCGTACGATTCAGCAACTCCGAGTAGAGACCAAAACCGATTTCCTGAATCTGACCGCTCTGCTCTTCGCCAAGGATTTCACCGGCACCACGGATCTCGAGATCGTGAGTTGCGAGGGTAAAGCCCACGCCCAGCTCCTCCAGCGACTCGATGGCTTCCAGGCGTTTGACCGCGTCGGCGGTGATCTCCTTGCGATGGGGAATGACGAGATAAGCGTAAGCGCGGTGATGGGAACGCCCGACCCGCCCGCGCAACTGATAGAGCTGGGCGAGCCCAAACTTGTCGGCGCGGTTGATGATCATGGTGTTGGCATTCGGCACGTCGATGCCGGTCTCGATGATGGTGGTGCACAACAACACATTGCAGCGACCATGGTAGAAATCGAGCATGACTTGTTCGAGCTCGCGCTCACGCATCTGGCCATGGGCCACCGCGATGCGCGCCTCGGGCGCGATCTCGGCGACGGTCAGCGCCATCTCCTGAATGTTCTCCACTTCGTTATGCACGAAGTAGACCTGACCACCACGACCGATCTCACGCAGGATGGCCTCGCGCAGCAACGCGTTCGACCACTCGCGCACAAAGGTCTTGATGGCGAGACGACGTGACGGCGCGGTCGCAATGATCGAGAGTTCACGCGTGCCGGCCAGAGCCATGTTGAGCGTGCGCGGGATCGGTGTGGCGGTCAGGGTCAGAATGTCGATATCGGCGCGCAGCGCCTTGATCTTCTCCTTCTGACGCACGCCAAAGCGATGCTCTTCGTCGATCACCAAAAGACCTAGTCGCTTGAAGCGGATGTCCTTGCCGAGCAGCTTGTGGGTGCCGACCACGATGTCGACCGTGCCATCGGCGAGTCCGGCCAGCGTTACCTTGGTCTCCTTGTTGTCACTGAAGCGCGATAACTGACCGATACGCACTGGCCAATCGGCGAAGCGGTCTTTCAATGATTCAAAATGCTGGCGTGCGAGCAAGGTAGTCGGCACCAGGATCGCGACCTGATGACCATCGTTGACAGCAATGAAGGCAGCGCGCATCGCGACCTCGGTCTTGCCGAAGCCGACGTCGCCGCACACCAGGCGGTCCATCGGCTGCTCACCCTGCATATCGGCCAGCACACTGGCAATGGCGTTCAGCTGATCGGGCGTTTCCTCAAAGGGGAAGGCCGCTTCAAAAGCTGCGAAGCCAGCACGATCGAGCTGGAAGGAATGCCCCTTGCGCGCGGCGCGACGCGCATGGATCTCCAGCAACTCGGCGGCGACGTCGCGTATCTTCTCGTGGGCCTTACGTCGCGCCTTCTCCCACTGCCCGCTGCCGAGCTTGTGCAAGGGCGCGTGATCGGGATCGACACCGGAATAGCGGCTGATGCGATCGAGCGCGCTGACCGGCACATAGAGATTGTCGCCATCGGCGTATTCAATTTTGATGAACTCATTGGTCACGCCGCCAACCGTCAGCACTTCAAGGTGTACATAGCGACCGACGCCATGCTGTTCATGGACCACCGGCGCGCCCGGGCGTAGCTCGGTGAGATTGCGAATCACCGCTTCCTGATCGGTAGTGGCGCGACGGCGGCGACGCTGGGCAGCGCGTTCACCGAACAACTGACCTTCGGTCAGCAGCGACAGGCGCGGCTCGTCGAGTTCGGCGCCTTCATGCAAGGCCGCGACCGCGATACCGACAGGCGCGTCAGAGGCGAGAAACTCGGCCCACGAATCAAAAGCGCGCGGACGGAAGGGCTGCTGCTGGAACAATTCCAGCATGCTCTCGCGCCGCCCCAGTGAATCGGCCAGTAACAGCACGCGGCCGCTGCAACGCTTGATATGCTCGTCGAGTAGTGCGAAAGGCGCGACGGCGCGCGCGTCTATCGGCACGCGCACCGGTGTGTGGGTGGCGAATTCGAGTTGGTCGGCATCGTCACCGGACAGACCACTGACCTGCACACAGACATGACTAGCGAAGCCTGTGAGCAGCTCGGCCGGCGCGGCGAACAGACGCGTTGGTTTGACCAGCGGACGCTCGACATCATGGCGCAATTGTTCGTAGCGCTCGGCGACCGCTATCCCGAAACGCTCGCCCATCGCTTCCACTCCCTCATCTAATACCACCAGGCTATTGGCCGGCAGGTAATGAGTGAGTAGATCGAGTTGATCGAAAAATAGCGGCAGGTAGTATTCGATGCCAGCCGGCGCCAGGCCTTCACCGACATCCTGATAGACCGGGCAATCCTGTGGCTTGCCTTCGAACTCCACGCGCCAGGCGCGACGAAATTCGCGGATAGCGGCTTCGTCCAGCGGAAATTCGCGCGCTGGCAGCACGGCGATGGAGTCTATTTCGTCGGTCGAACGCTGCGTGTCCAGATCGAACAGGCGCAGAGTTTCGATTTCGTCGTCAAAGAGATCAATGCGAAACGGCGTATCGGTGCCCATCGGAAAAACATCGATGACCGCACCGCGCACCGCGAAGTCACCGTGCTCGGCGACCTGCGATTGCGCGCGATAACCAGCGGCATCGAGGCGGCGACGGAAGGCATCGCGATCGAGCTTCTCACCACGACGCAGAAGGAAGGCGCGACCTTCCAGCCAGGCGCGTGGCGGCAGACGATGCAAGGCAGTCTGTATCGCCACAATCACGACGCCGCGTTGCAGGGTCGGCAAGGCCGAGAGGGTCGCGATACGTTCGGAAGTGATGTCCTGATAGGGACTGAAACGATCGTAAGGTAGCGTCTCCCAATCGGGCAGGTTGAGACGCGGCAGTGTGGGCGCGAAGAAACCTATCTCGTGTTCGAAGCGCGCGGCAGCGGCGGCGTCCGCCGCGATCACCACCACCGGGCCGCGCCACACGCTGGCCGTGGTGGCAATGGCCAGCGCCCGCGCGCCACCATACAGGCGCGACCATTGCGCAACTTTGCCGCGCGTCGGCGGCGTAGCTGGCAGCAAGGGGCTCCAACGACGGGCGTTATCGTTCATCGCAACGACTGCGCAAATGAGGCCGCGTAGATCTCAAGCATGACGCCGTGCGGCGTCAATTTCGGCGTTGATCGCGACCAGCGCCGCGAGTGGATCGGCGGCCTGCGTCACCGGCCTGCCGACCACCAGATAACTGGCGCCGGCGCTGATGGCGGCGCCGGGTGTGGCGACCCGCAGCTGATCGTCCTGAGCCCTGGATGCCGGCCGCACGCCGGGCGTGATGAGCTTGAAGGCTAGCCCGCGCTGCGCACGCAGCACGCCAATTTCAAGCGGCGAACACACCACACCATCGAGACCCGCATCGGCCGTCAGCGCCGCAAGACGCGCGACCTGATCGGCTATCGAGCCGACCACACCGACCGAGTGCAAGGTCGGTTCGTCGATGCTGGTCAACACCGTCACCGCAATCAACAACGGACGTTCAAGCGCATCGCCCAATGCCGCGCGCGCCGCGCTCAACATCGCGCCGCCACCGGCGGCATGCACATTCATCATCCAGCAACCGAGATCGGCCGCCGCACGACAAGCACCGACCACGGTATTCGGAATGTCGTGAAACTTCAGATCGAGAAACACCGAGAAGCCGCGCTTGACCAGATCGCGCACCACTTGCGGGCCGGCGCTGGTGAACAATTCCTTGCCGACCTTGACGCGACATTGCGCGGGGTCGAGTCGCTCGGCGAGCGCCAGCGCTGCGGCGGCGTCGGCATAATCAAGTGCAACGATCAGAGGCTTGTCTAGGTCAGTCATGGCTCAGGGTCTGAAATGAAACCGGGACGACGAATCTCCGGCGGGCGGTTCAAGCGCTATTCGCCCTCGATACCATGGATAGGTTTGACCGAGTTCCAGGACTTGCAGCTCGGACAATGCCAATGCAGCGAGCGGCCCTTGAAGCCGCATGTGCCGCACATGTAATTCAATTTCTGCTCGATGAGTCGCGAGGTAACTTCCTTGAGCAGCGAGAGACTCTGGTGTGCCTCACCATCGGCGCTAGCCAGGGAATAGGCGATCAGCCGATCAATACCACGCACCGTCGGACGCTGTTTCAATTCATCGACCATGCGCTGCTTGGCGACCTCGACACCGTGCAGCTCACTGAGCATCTCGGCCAGCATCAGCACCGGCGTAACGCCGCTGCGCAAGGAGCCGAGACGCTCGAGATAGGCCACCAGTTCGGGAAGGCGATCGAGCGTGCGATAACACTCAGCCAGCGGCACGATGGCTTCCGACAGGAAGGCAATATTCTGGGTCTCGATGCGTTGCAGATGGCGGATGGCGGCTTCATAGGCGCCGGCGGTCATGGCAAGTCGCGCTTGCATGAGGCTCGCGCGTACGCATTTGTCGTCGACCGCGAGCGCCTGGCGCAGACGCGCGCTGGCTTCCTCGACATCGCCTTCGGCGAGCAGCCCATCGGCCTGCTCGCAGAGGAAATGGGCACGACGATCGCGCAGATCGGTATTGCCGAGTTTCTCCAGACGCTGGGTGTATTCCAGAGCCTTATCCCAGTCGCGTTCCTGTTGGTAGATGTCGACCAAGTGATCGATGGCCTGGCGCTGATGGGCGCCGCTCTCCAGCAATTCCTTGAACAGACTCTCGGCGCGGTCGAGCAGCCCCGAGCGCATGTAGTCGAGACCGAGTTCGAGTAAGGCCAGTGCGCGCTGATCGAATTCGAGACTGGGCCGCGCGACGATGTTCTGGTGGATGCGAATCGCGCGATCGACTTCGCCACGACGACGAAACAGATTGCCGAGCGCGAGATGGGTCTCGACCGTTTCGCTCTCGATTTCGATGGCCTTGATGAAGACTTCAATGGCCTTGTCGGGCCGATCGTTGAGCAGGAAGTTGAGGCCGCGAATGTAGTCGGTGGAGAGTCCGCCGCTGGTGCCATGACCTCGGCCACCGCGTCGCGCACTGACATCGCGTCGACCGATCAGCCAGCCCGACAGGGCCGCCACCGGCAGCAGGCACACCACCACGCCGAATAGATATTCAGGTGACATCTTTGGCCGAAATCGCGCGCAGGCTGGCGAGTTCGCGGCCGGCGATCTGCTGACGTCGCTTGAGGCGGCGCACTTCAGTCTTGAGACGCAGCACGGCACTGCTCATGACCAACACGCCCAGCGCCACACCCAGCACCAGTGCAGCGACTACCAGCAGGGACAATTCGACCTTGACCGTGCCTGTGAAATAATCGAGCACGATGTCTTGTTTGTTACGGATGTGAAAAGCCAGACCCGCGACGGCGACCAGTCCGGCAATCAGAAGATAGAGCGCGCGCGCCACGGCATTCCCCTTCACCGCCACCTAGCAGCCTGGCGGCCGCCGCGACAGCAGAGCCTGCTTACGGTTCGTCGTCGTCGTAGTCCAACAGATCATTGTCGCCATCGGTATCCGGATCGTAGTCCCGCGCGAGTTTGATCTCGGGCGCGGTCTCCGCCCCCAGATTGACCCGCTCACGCAGTTCCTTGCCGGGCTTGAAGTGCGGCACATATTTGGCAGGCAAGGACACCGGATCGCCGGACTTGGGGTTACGCCCCACGCGCGGCGGCCGATAGTGCAGAGAGAAACTGCCAAAGCCACGAATTTCGATACGCTCACCGGTCGCGAGTGTCTGGCCCATGTGTTCGAGCATGGTCTTGACGGCCAACTCGACGTCACGGTAGCCAAGCTGCGACTGTTTGCGCACCAACGATTCGATCAGTTCAGACTTCGTCATTATTGTTCTCAACTTGCCTGCGGCCAGGACGCGCGTCCCTGAAAACTCCGGGACGCGCGCGCAGCGACTTACTTATCGAGCTGCTCTTTCAACAGGTCGCCGAGCGTCGTGCGAGTACCGTCGTTGTCGGCACTATATTCCTGCAGCGCAGTCTGCTCTTCCTCGCTCTCCTTGGCCTTGATCGAAAGGTTGACCACGCGACGCTTGCGATCCACACCGACGATCAACGCTTCGATCTCTTCGCCTTCGCGCAGCACCTTACGCGCATCGTCGACCGCATCGATGGAGATTTCCGAAGCCCGCAGCGAGCCTTCCACACCCTCGGCCAGATCAATGGTCGCACCCTTGGCATCGACCGCCACAATCTTACCGGTCACGATCACACCCTTGCCATACTGGGCGAGGTAGGTTGAGAACGGGTCCTGGGCAAGCTGCTTCACGCCCAGCGAAATACGTTCGCGCTCGGCATCGACCGCGAGTACCACGGTTTCCAGCTCGTCGCCCTTCTTGTAATTGCGCACGACTTCTTCGCCAGGCAGATCCCACGACAGATCGGACAGATGCACCAGACCGTCGATACCGCCGTCCAGGCCGATAAAGATGCCGAAGTCGGTAATCGACTTGATCTTGCCGACCACGCGCTCACCCTTGTTATGGGTGGCGGCGAATTCTTCCCACGGATTGGCGCGACACTGCTTCATGCCGAGCGAGATACGACGACGCTCTTCGTCGATGTCGAGCACCATCACTTCGACTTCTTCGCCGAGATGCACGACCTTGGACGGATGAACGTTCTTGTTGGTCCAATCCATTTCTGAGACGTGCACCAGGCCTTCGACGCCCTCTTCAATCTCGACGAAACAGCCGTAGTCGGCGATGTTCGAGACCTTGCCGAACAGGCGGGAATGCTCGGGATAACGACGTGCGATGTCGACCCACGGGTCGTCACCGAGCTGCTTGAGACCCAGCGACACGCGCTGACGTTCGCGATCGAACTTCAACACCTTCACTTCGATCTCATCGCCGATGTTGACCACTTCGGACGGATGTTTGACGCGGCGCCATGCCATGTCGGTGATATGCAGCAGACCGTCGATGCCGCCCAAGTCGATGAACGCACCGTAGTCAGTGAGGTTCTTGACCAGACCCTTGATGGTCGAGCCTTCGTTCAGACCTTCCAGCAGCGCTTCGCGCTCTGCCGAATTCTCGCTCTCCACCACCGCGCGGCGCGAAACCACGACGTTGTTGCGGCGACGGTCAACCTTGATGACCTTGAATTCAAGCGGCTTGCCTTCGAGATAACTGGTATCGCGCACCGGCCGCACGTCGACCAGCGAACCAGGCAGGAAGGCGCGGATGGTGCTGATGTCGACGGTGAAACCACCCTTGACCTTGTCGCTGATGATACCGATGACGGTTTCGTTGGTTTCGCAGGCCTTCTCAAGTTCTTCCCACGCTTTGGCGCGCTTGGCTTTGTCGCGCGACAAACGGGTCTCGCCATAGCCGTCTTCGACTGCGTCGAGCGCGACGTCGATCTCGTCGCCGACCTTGACGTCGACCTCACCGGCATTGTTACGAAACTGCTCAAGCGGAATGACACCCTCAGATTTCAGACCGGCGTTCACGACCACAAAATCCGAGCGGATCTCGACGATGATGCCCTTGACGATGGTGCCCGGGCGCATCTTCGCGGCGACCTGACTCTGTTCGAATAATTCTGCGAAACTTTCCGCCATATCTTTTGTTGAACGAAAGTCTGTCGCGCCACGGCCATCGAGGCTGGGCTTAAGGCAGACCTTGCCGTCTCCTAGCTAAGTTATGTTGATCGAAAGGCCGGGCCCCGGCGTGTCGCTTAGGACCTTGCGCCGCTGGCCAGACCTGCTTCCCGCACCAGACGTTTGACATGCAGGACGACGGCGGCGATATCGCTATCGGTCGTGTCGAGAATGATGGCGTCGGTTGCTGGCTTAAGAGGGGAGATGGAACGCTGTTCGTCGCGACGATCCCGCTCGGCGATGTCCCCTAAAAGCTGCGGGAGACTAACACCCATTCCTTTTTCATTCAATTGCTTGTAGCGCCTGCGCGCACGTTCCTCGACGCTTGCCGTGAGGTAGATCTTGAGATCGGCGGCGGGGAACACCACGGTCCCCATATCGCGCCCGTCGGCGACCAGACCGGGTGCCTGCCGGAAGGCACGCTGGCGTTCGAGCAGCGCCGCGCGTACCGCTGGCAGCACCGCGACCTGCGAGGCACGGGCCCCCGCCTCTTCGCTGCGAATGATATCGCTGACGTCGCGCCCTTCCAGCAAGACGCGAGTGTCATCGGTGCTTTCGATGAATGCTAGCGGCAGTCGGGCGGCTAGCGTGGCGACGCCCGCAGCGTCGTCAAGGGCCACGCCACTGCGCTCGGCGAAATGCGCGGTCACACGATAGAGCGCGCCGGAATCAAGCAGATGCCAACCAAGCCAGGCCTTGATCAGACGCGCCAGCGTGCCCTTGCCGGTGCCACTCGGGCCATCGATGGTGATGACCGGAGGCAAGGCGCCCGCCATCAGGAGGTAATTCGCAAGCCGGCGGCGCTGGCCGTGGCAACGAAAGTCGGGAAGGACGTCGCGATATTGGCCGCGTTGCGAATGGTGATCGGACCATCGGCACGCAGGGCAGCCATGGCAAAGGCCATGGCGATACGATGGTCGCCCTGGGCGTCTACTTCACCGCCGCGCAGCTGGCCGCCCTCGATGGCAATGCCGTCGTCAAAGACTTCCGTCTGGATGCCGAGCGCGGTCAGACCCTCGGCCATGACGGCGATGCGGTCGCTTTCCTTGTGACGCAGCTCTTCGGCGCCATAGAGGACGGTGCGGCCGCGGGCACAGGCGGCGGCGATGAAGATGGCGGGGAACTCGTCGATGGCGAGCGGTACGGCAGCCTGGGGGATTTCGATACCGAGCAGATCCGAACCATGCACGGTCAGATCAGCTACCGGCTCGCTGCCGACCGCGCGTGGCGCGCCGTGGTCTATGCGTGCGCCCATGGCGATCATGATATCGAGCACGCCGATGCGCGTCGGATTGACGCCGACCGCCGCTAGGCGGAGACGACTGCCGGGCGCAATGGCTGCACCAACGATGAAAAACGCCGCCGAGGAAATGTCGGCGGGCACGGCAATATCGAAGGGTTTCAGGCGCTGCCCACCGCGCAGGCTGATGGTGCCGTTGTGACTGTCGAGTTCGACGCCGCAGGCGTGCAGCATGAGTTCGGTGTGATCGCGGGTCGGTGCCGGTTCAGTCACACGTGTCAGGCCATCGGCATAGAGAGCGGCCAGCAGCACGGCGGATTTGACCTGGGCGCTCGCCACCGGCAATACGTAATCGATGGCCGTCAGTCGCCCACCGCCGGCCAATACTATCGGCGGCGTGCCACCCTCGGCGGTGCCGAGACGTGCGCCCATACGGTTCAGGGGTTCGGCGACGCGCCGCATCGGACGACGACTCAGGGAAGGATCGCCGGTCAAGGTCGCCGACAGGCCGGCACCGGCGAGGATGCCGCAAAGCAAGCGCATCGAGGTACCCGAATTACCAAGATAAAGCGGCGCAGCCGGCGCATGCAGGCCATCAACACCGACACCATGCACCGTCAGACGACCATCACCGTGATTGTCGACGGTCACCCCTAGCGCGCGAAACGCGGCTATGGTCGCGAGTACGTCCTCGCCGAGCAGGCAGTCCGAAACCTGACAGACACCATCGGCCAGCGCACCAAACATCACCGCACGATGGGACACCGATTTGTCGCCGGGGATGACGATACTACCGGTCAGCGCGCCACCGGGCGCGACAATGAGATCATTGGCGACGTGCATTGGCTTCCGGTACCAGACAGCGATCGCGCGCCTCTTTGGCGCGCTTGAAGGATTGTTCGAGCGTGACACCATCGCCTTCGCGCAGCGCCTGCATTAGACGTTCAAGGCGCGCGTTATAGGCGCCGCAGATCTCGAGCAGCGCGTCGCGATTGGCGAGCGCGATGTCACGCCACATTTCAGGACTACTGGAAGCGACCCGGGTGAAATCGCGAAAACCGCCAGCAGCGAAGGCGAAGATGTCATCGGCGTCACTGGCGGCGGCGAGCATATCGACCAAGGTAAAGGCCAGCATATGCGGCAGATGCGAAGTCGCGGCCAACACGCGATCGTGATCAGCGACCGACATGTGCGTGACGCATGCGCCGGCGCACTCCCACATCGCATGCACGCACGCCAACGCATCCGCATCGGTCTCCGCTACTGGTGTCAGGATCACACGATGACCGACATAGAGTTCGGCAAAAGCGGCCTGTGCACCGCTGTGTTCCGTACCGGCTATCGGATGGCCGGGCACGAAGCGCGCAAATTTATCGCCGAGGGCGGCGCGCGCTGCGGCGACGACATTGGCCTTGGTGCTGCCGACGTCGGTGACGACGGCAGCGGGCTTGAGTGCGGGCGCGATGGATTGAAGGATGCCAGCCGTCGAACCGAGCGTGGCGCCGATAACGACTACGTCGGCATCAGCCACCGCTTGTGCCACGTCCTGGCTGTAGCGGTCGATCACACCGAGCGCGACCGCCTGTTCGAGATTGGCAACACCGCGCCCGACGCCGACCACTTCGCCAACCTGCCCTGCCTTGCGCAAGGCACAGGCCAACGAGCCGCCGATCAGGCCGACACCGATCACCACCAGCTTGGCTATCATGCAGCTACCACCAGGCCTCGAACGCGCACTCAGAGTATCGCGCGCGGATAACTGCCGAGCAATTTGAACAGGCTCGCGCGCCCCTCGATCTCGGCCAGCGCCGCAGCCACCACCGAGTCATCGCTGTGCCCCAGGAGATCGACAAAAAACAAATAATCCCACACGCCGTTGCGCGCCGGGCGCGATTCGATGCGCGTCATGCTGATGCCACGTTCGGCCAGCACGCTCAAGATCGCGTGTAGCGCACCAGGCTTGTTCGGCAGGCCGAACATCACACTGGTGACATCGTCGCCGCTGTCGCGCGGAATGGCGCGACCCAGTACCGCGAAGCGCGTGGTGTTATGGGGAAAATCTTCAATGTTGGAAGCGAGCGCGGTGAGTCCGTAACGACGTCCGGCATCGACACTCGCGATGGCCGCGCTGCTCGCTTCCTGACGCGCGCGCTGTGCGGCGGCGGCATTGCTGCCAAAAGCGATGCGCTCAGCGGTTGGCAGATGACGGTCCAACCAACCACGGCACTGCGCCAGCGCCTGCTCGTGCGCATAGACGCGCTGCACCTCGTCGAGCGAGGCGACATTGCTCAGCAGTTGATGATGGACCGCCAGCACGATCTCCGCGCAGATGTGCAGGGAAGATTCGCTAAGACAGTCTAGCGTCTGGTTGATAGAACCGCCGACCGAATTCTCGATCGGCACCACACCATAGTCGCAGGCGCGTGCTTCGACTTCGCGGAACACTTCGCCGACGCTGGTCGTGGCCACCGGTTCGATGGCGCCACCGAAATGCTTCATCACTGCAGCGTGCGTATAAGTGCCTTCGGGGCCGAGATAGGCAACGCGCAACGCGTGTTCGAGCGACAGACAAGTGGAGATGATCTCGCGCATTACACGCACCAGATCCTCGTCCGGCAACGGGCCCTGGTTGGCCTCCTGCAGGCGACGCAGGATGCGCGCTTCGCGCTCGGGACGGTAGAACTCGGTAGCAGTGCCTATGCCGCGTTTGACGTCGCCGACTTCCATGGTCAGTGCCGCGCGGCGGTTGAGTAATTGCAGCAACTCGTCGTCGACCGCGTCTATCATGACGCGCAATTCGTCTATGCGCTGGTCGCTCGACATGCTCGGCGACTCAGTCCGTGAGCTGCGGCGGCTGACGACTACGCCAACGCGCTGAACTTCTGTTCGACATGGCCACGGCCGCCGCTGTCGGTCGCGCTATTCAGTAGCGGCGCCATCGGCGCCGTCGGCTGCATCGTCACCCTCGATGTCGCCATCGTCGGCCTGTTCGCCGTCTTCGATGTCGCCAACTTCGACCGCTATACCAGCGAGATCCGCAATCTGTTCGAGACCGACCAGAGACTCGCCTTCAGCCAGCGCGATGAGACGCACTCCCTGGGTGTTACGGCCAATCACCGAGATGCCCGCAACCGGCGTCCGTACCAACGTACCCTTGTCGCTGATCAGCATGATCTCGTCATCGTCGGCAACCGCCACGGCACCGATCACATTGCCATTACGCTCGCTGGCGGCAATCGCGATCACACCCTGACCACCACGACCCTTGACCGGGTATTCCTCGAAACGCGTGCGCTTGCCGTAACCCTTGGACGTCGCGATCAGCACCGTGCCCTCGCCTTCCATAGAGATCAAACCGATCACTTCCTGCTCAGGCGCAAGCCTGATGCCGCGCACACCACGCGCCAGGCGCCCCATCGGACGCACACGCTGCTCGGAGAAGCGCACCGCCTTGCCACCGGAGCTGACCAGCATGAGATCGGCCGCGCCCTGGGTCAGCGCCACACCGACCAGACGATCATTGTCATCCAGATCGACTGCAATGATGCCGGCTGAGCGCGGGCGCGAGAAACTGGCGAGAGACGTCTTCTTGATCACGCCGCTGGCGGTCGCCATCACGACATAGAGTTCAGGATCGAATTCCTTGATCGGCAATACCGCAGTGATGCGTTCGTTCTCAACCAGCGGCAAGAGATTGACCAGCGGTCGGCCGCGCGCGGTGCGCCCGGCCTGCGGCACTTCGTAGACTTTCAGCCAGTACAGCTTGCCGCTGTTCGAGAAGCACAACATGGTGTCGTGGGTATTGGCCACGAACAGCTTGTCGACGAAATCTTCGTCCTTGGTGGTGGTCGCGGTCTTACCCTTGCCACCGCGACGCTGCGAGCGATAGACCTCTATCGGCTGCGACTTGGCATAGCCGGCGTGGGATAGCGTCACCACCACGTCTTCCTGCGAGATCAGGTCTTCCAGCGAGAGATTCTCGTGGGTCTCGACGATCTGCGTGCGGCGCTCGTCGCCGAACTGCTCGCGTATCTCCAGCAGCTCGTCGCGGATGACCTGCATGAGACGCTCGGGACGCTGCAGGATATCCAACAGGTCATCGATGCGGGCCAGCACTTCACGGTATTCGTCGAGAATCTTGTCCTGCTCAAGCGCCGTCAAGCGCTGCAGACGCATGTCGAGGATTTCTTTCGCCTGACGTTCCGACAGATGATAGCCGTCGTCCTTCAGACCGAACTGCGGCGCCAGATCTTGCGGCCGCGAAACGTCGAAGCCGGCACGCTCAAACATCGTCATGACCAGGCCCGGCACCCAGGCTTGCGCCATCAGCGCTTCGCGCGCTTGGTTCGGATTCGGTGAGGCCTTGATCAGCGCGATGATCGGGTCGATGTTGGCCAGCGCAACGGCCAAGCCTTCCAAAATATGAGCGCGATCGCGCGCCTTACGCACCTCGAACAAGGTGCGACGAGTCACCACTTCACGGCGATGCCGCAGGAAGCAATCCAGCAGCTCGAACAGATTCAGAGTACGTGGCTGGCCATCGATCAGGGCCACGGTATTGATACCGAACACCGATTGCATCTGAGTATGGCGATAGAGATTGTTGAGCAGCACCTCGGCGCTTTCGCCGCGCTTCAACTCGATGACAATGCGCATGCCGTCCTTGTCGGACTCGTCGCGCAAGCCATCGGGGCGGATGCCCTCGATCTTCTTTTCCTTGACAAGCTCGGCGATTTTCTCGATTAGGCGTGCCTTGTTGACCTGGTAGGGCAACTCGCTGATGACAATACTCGGCAGATCGGTATCGGCATTTTCGATGTCGGCGCGGGCCCGCACATAGATACGGCCACGGCCGGTGCGGTAAGCCTCGCGGATACCGGCCGAGCCGTTGATGATGCCGGCGGTCGGAAAGTCGGGTCCCGGCACGAGCTGCATGAGCGCCCCGAGCCCGAGCCCCGGGTCGTCAATCAGCGCGATGCAGGCATCGACGATCTCGCCGAGGTTGTGCGGCGGGATATTGGTCGCCATGCCGACCGCGATGCCGGCCGA
>JAYWAC010000253.1:0-27016 GCA_043782755.1 Pseudomonadota bacterium
CCGAGGAAAACTTGGCGGAGCGCGCGGTGTTCAATATCGACATGCGCGTCCAGCGGTCCACGTCACGATAGGTCTGATTCACCTGCTGATGGCAATCGGCATAGGACTGGTAGTCGGCCAACACCATATAGGGGTCGTGATAGAGCAGATTTTCCACCAGCGGCTTGAACTGATCGGTATTGCCGCGCGAGAAGAAGCCATCGCGCACCAGGTTGATCACTTCGAATAGTTCGAGATTGGAATCGTAGATCTGGCGCGGGTCGTAACCCTGCTCGCGTAGTGCTTGTACCTGCGGCGTGCTGAGTCCGAACAGGAAGAAGTTCTCCGCGCCGACTTCGTCGCGGATCTCGATATTGGCACCATCGAGAGTGCCGATGGTCAAGGCGCCATTCATCTGGAATTTCATGTTGCCTGTGCCAGACGCTTCCTTGCCGGCGAGCGACACCTGCTCGGAAAGATCTGCCGCCGGGTAGATGCGCTGGCCGTTGGTGACGCTGAAGTTCGGCAGGAACACGACTTTCAGCAGATCGCGCACGCCGGGGTCGCGGTTGACGATTTCGGCCACGGCGGTGATCAGGCGAATGATCAGTTTGGCGATGAAGTAACCCGGCGCCGCCTTGCCGCCGAAAATGAACACGCGCGGCTCGATGTCGAAATGCGGGTCGGTCTTGAGCCGATGATAGAGCCCGATAACGTGCAGAATGCTCAAGTGCTGGCGTTTGTATTCGTGGATACGTTTGACCTGCACGTCGAAGATAGCCTGCGGGTTGACCAGCAGACCGGTGCGGTCTTTGATGATGCTCGCCAGCGTAGTCTTGTTGGCGAGTTTGATGGCGCGCCACTCGGCGCGAAAATCCGCGTCTTCGGTCAGGGGCTCCAACCGTCTTAGCTGATCGAGGTCGCGGATCCAGTCGTCACCGATGCGTTCACTGATGCATGACGCCAGGCGTGGGTTGGCCAACACCATCCAGCGTCGTGGCGTCACGCCATTGGTCTTGTTGCTGAATTTCTCCGGCCACAGCTCGTGGAAGTCGCGCAACACATCGCTTTTCAAAAGCTCGGAATGCAGCGCCGCCACACCATTGATGGCATGGCTGCCGGCGCAGGCGAGATGGGCCATGCGCACATAACGCTCACCGGACTCGTCGATCAGCGACATGCGCGCGATGCGTTGTTCGTCGCCGAAGAATGCGATGCGCACTTCCTGGAGAAAGCGCGCGTTGATTTCATAGATGATTTCGAGATGGCGCGGCAGCAGGCGTCCGAACAGATCGAGCGGCCAGCGCTCAAGCGCTTCCGGCAACAGGGTGTGATTGGTGTAGCCAAAGGTCTTGCGCGTGATATCCCAGGCCTGCTCCCAATCCATCACCAACTCGTCGACCAGCAGGCGCATGAGTTCCGCCACCGCGATGGCGGGATGGGTGTCGTTCAACTGCACCGCGAATTTTTCGTGGAAGCGCTCGGGCGGGATCTTCTGCACACCGGCAATGCGCAGCATGTCCTGCAAGGAGCAAGACACGAAGAAATACTGTTGTTCGAGACGCAGCTCCTTGCCCTGAATTTGTTCGTCGTTCGGATACAGCACCTTGGTCAGGTTTTCGCTGGTCATCTTCTGATTGACCGCGCCGTAATAGTCGCCGCGATTGAACACTGAAAAATCGAAGGATTCGGGGGCCTCGGCGCACCACAGCCTGAGTGTGTTCGCGGTGTTGGTGTGATAGCCGAGGATGGGCGTGTCATAGGGCACGCCGTTGACCACGCGCGCGGGTATCCAGCGGATGCGCGCGCGACCGCGTTCATCGACATAGTGCTCGGTGCGACCGCCGAACTTCACTTCGACCGCCCATTCGGGTCTCACCAGTTCCCAGGGATTGCCATGGCGCAGCCATTTGTCGGTTTTCTCGACCTGCCAGCCATCGACGATTTCCTGCTGGAAGATGCCGAATTCGTAGCGGATGCCATAGCCCACCGCCGGGATCTCCAGCGACGCAAGAGAATCGATGAAACATGCGGCCAGGCGACCGAGGCCACCGTTGCCGAGGCCGGGCTCGACTTCTCGTTCAAGCAGTTCGTCCAGATCCAGGCCGAGTTCACTGACCGCCTCGCGCACCGTCTCGTCGATGCCGAGGTTGATGAGGTTGTTGCCGAGATGAGGCCCCATCAGAAATTCGGCGGACAGATAGGCGACCGTGCGCGAGCCCTGGGCCGTATAGGCCGCCGCCGTGCTGATCCAGCGTTGCAGCGTGCGATCGCGCACCGTGTAGGCCAGTGCCATGTAGTAGTCGGTCTGAGTCGCGAGCGCGGGAAACTTGCCTTGCACATAGAAGAGGTTGCCGAGGAAGGAGCGCTTCAATGCCGCCTTGTCGAGGGCGACGCGGTCATCGTCCAGAGACAGACCGCTATCGACGGGTGTGATGGGGCGAGGGGATTTACTCATTGCTGACTCCTGGATCTGCGGACGAACTGCGCTCGCAACGCAGGAAGGTTTCTGCAAGATTCGTGCAGGAAAAAACTACCGGCATTTCGGCGGGTGACATCATGAATCGCACCACGGTGTCGCAATCGTGCCCGCAGCTCTGCGTCATGGCAGTGCGCGGCTCCTTCTTCAGGGTGGCGTGACGGCAGCGGACCAGGGCGAGTCGTTCTTGTGGCCGCCAAGGCCTCGGTCGATAATCGCGCACTGGTCAGTGACGCAGGCCCTTGACCGCAGCAATCTTGGACGGAACTTCTCCCATGACCCTCGACCCCAAGCTCTACGATCGCGTGCTGGCGCTCGCCAATTCGCTCACCGAAGCCGTCGAGCGGGACGACGATCGTGCTTTCATGCAGCAGTACGCCGAGCTTGAAAAGCTATGTGCCGAGGCACGCGCGGCGGGCACGGCCCATCCGTTCTATCTGGAGTCACTGGGCGATTTCACGCTCGATGACGAGGACGCCATCGACATCTATGAACAAGCCTTGGAGCTGGCCGACAGCCTTGAGCAAGTGGAATTCCGCGCGTCCATCCAATTGGCGATCGCCGAGCGCTATCGCGATCTCGATGATCTGGATGCCGCGCTGGCCTACGCAAGCGAGGCGCAAAAGAGCTTGATCAAAGCCGACGATCCGGCACTCAGGGACGAACTCGCCGTCTTCATGCGCGATTTGAAAGGCGCCTAGTTCGAACCATCTCGCCGCCCCTACCCGTGTGGGCGGCTCGACACCCGTGAACCTGACGGTTTACCGTAGCCTGTCACCGGCCTGCGCACAGGCTATCGGTGCCACAGGATTAAAAACTCGCCGGGGAACTCGCCATGCATGACCTCATCATCCGCAATGCCAGGATAGTCGACGGCACGGGCCTACCTGCCTTCATGGGCGAGGTGGCGGTCGCGGATGGCAAGATAGTCGCGGTCGCGCGGGCCGGTGAGGGACCTATTGTGGGCGCGGCCAAACGCAGCATCGATGCCGAAGGGCGGCTGCTCACACCGGGCTTCGTCGACATCCACACCCATTACGACGGTCAGGTGTGCTGGGATAAACAGCTCACGCCGAGTTGCTGGCATGGCGTGACCACGGTGGTGATGGGTAACTGCGGCGTTGGCTTCGCGCCGGTGCGTCCTGGCACTGAGAGCCAACTGGTCGAGATCATGGAATCGGTCGAAGACATTCCTGGCACCGCCTTGTACGAAGGCATACCGTGGGGCTGGGAAAGCTTCGCCGATTATCTCAACGCCATCGACACGCCCTACACCATGGACGTTGGCGCGCAGGTGCCCCATGTCGCGGTGCGCCACTACGTGATGGGTGAGCGTTGCTATGACGATGCCACACCAGACGATATCGCGCGGATGGCGGCCATCACCAAGCAGGCCATGCAAGACGGTGCACTCGGCTTCACCACTTCGCGCTTCTATGGTCATTTCGACAAGCACGGTGAGCTGGTGCCCGGCACCCATGCCGATGGCGAAGAACTGAAGGCGCTCGGCAATGCGCTCGCCGAAGCCGGTCATGGCACCGTCGAGATCATTTCCGATCGCATGGATGATCCTGCCGAGCAGGCCTGGGTGGAATGGATCGCGCGCCGCACCGGACGGCCGGTGACTATCCTCGTGACCTCCAACATCGGCGCCGATGTGTGGAGCATGGCGGACAAGCTGAATGCCGGCGGCCTCAAGATTCGTCCCCAGGTCGGTGCACGGCCGGCCTCGGTGTTGATGAGCCTGGAAGGCACGATCAATCCCATGCGGCAGTTCGCGAGCTACAAGGAGATCGCCGAACTGCCGCTGACTGAACAGCGACAACGACTGCGCGACCCGGCCTTTCGCGCTCGAGTGTTGGCCGACACGCCCAAGGTGCCGCGCGACGCGACCACCGCCAACATGATCTCGACCTGGGACAAGATGTTCATCCTGCCGATCGATCTCAGCTACGAGCCGAGCTTCGCCGAATCGGTGGCCGGCATCGCGCAGGCGCAAGGCATCCACGTGCGCGAAGCGCTGATGGACATCATGGCGGCGGGTCGACCGCTGCTTTATCTGATCGGTGAGTACTCCGGCAGCCTCGAGAAACAATACGCAGGCATCGCCCATCCCCACTCCGTGTTCGGCTTGTCCGATGGTGGTGCCCACTGCGGCGTGTTGTGTGACGCCAGCATGCCGACCTATATGCTGGCCTATATGAGTCGCGATCGTGTGCGCGGTCCGATCTTTCCGCTCGAATACACCGTGCACAAGATGACGCGCGACACCGCGCTGGTCTACGGCCTGAATGATCGCGGTGTCATTGCGGCGGGCTTGCGCGCTGATCTGAACATCATCGATTTCGACCAGCTCGCGCTGGAAGATCCGCAGATGGTCTATGACCTGCCAGCCGGTGGGAAGCGTCTCATTCAGAAGGCACGCGGCTATGTCGCGACCATCTGCAAGGGCGAAGTGACCTATGAGAATGGCATGCACACGGGCGCAATGCCGGGGCGTTTGTTGCGGGGATAAGGGCTCTGGAAGGAATATGCGAATCAATTCGCACATTCCTTGCCGCGACTACGATCACCGACCTCGACGTGATCGCAAGCAGCGCGCTACTCGCCCAGGTGCGTGCCCCAAGCATCCCAATGCACGAACTGCTCGCCTGGCAGCCGCTTGGCTGGCTTGAAGTCATCGCCGGTGTAATAGGCGACCGGGAACAGCGCGGCCTGAGTGATGGTGGCGGGGATGCCGAGGATCTTCGCCACTTCTTGTTCGTACATGAGATGCAGCGTGGTCCACGCTGTGCCGAGACCGCGCGAACGCAGTGCCAGCATGAATGACCACGCAGCGGGCAGGATGGAGCCATAGACGCCGGCCTGTTCCAATACGCTGGCCTTCTCAACGCGGCCTTCGATGCAGGCGATGACCAGCGCCGGCGCCTTGTGCATATTGTCGGCGAGGTAGTCGGCTGAGCTCAGCACGCGGTCCAATTGCCGAGCGCGCAGATCGTCGCTATCGCCGTCGTAGCGCGAACGCATGTTCGGGTCGCTGCTGTAGAGCTTGAAAGCCTGCTTGTAGAGCTCGGCCACCGCTTTGCGCTTGGCCTCGTCCGTCACCACCATGAAAGACCAACCCTGGGAGTTGCCACCAGTCGGTGCCTGGAACGCGAGTTCGATGCAGCGTGTGATGACGGCGCGTTCGACCGGCCGCGTGAAATCGAGACGTTTGCGTACCGAACGCGTGGTGGTCAGCAGGTGATCGACGGTAGTGAGATCCATGGTGGCTCCTTTTCAAAAGCAGGGTGAGGTGTCAGCTGAGACGGCCATGTAGCGCAGGCAGTCCCGAGGAAGGTGCGGAGCATACGCGACGGCCAGACCCCTCACCAGCGAACACGTCTGCGCCAAGCGAGCGACGGTGACAGTCCGCAGTGCTCAGCGGGTACGCGGCTTGGCACGATGGGTGGCGGTGGCCGTCCATGGATCGTCGGGCCAGGGATGCTTGGGATAGCGGCCCTTCATTTCCTTTTTCACTTCGGGATAAGTGCGCTCCCAGAAGCCTTTCAGATCCTGTGTCACTTGTATCGGCGTCTGGCGTGGCGATAAGAGATGCAGCACTACCGGCACGCGGCCGCGCGCAACACGCGGTGTCTCGGCGAGGCCGAACATTTCTTGCAGCTTGACCGCCAGCACCGGCGGTTCGCCGATGACATAACTCAGTTTGCGCTGCATGCCGCTAGGCACGGTGAGCGCCTCGGGTGCGTGTTCGTCGAGCAGACGTTGTTGCGCGTAATCGAGGTGATGATGGAGCGCGTTGGACAAATCGCCGGTGCTGAGATCCGTCAGGCGTGCCTTGCCGTCAAACAAGGGTGTGAGCCACTCATCGACGCTGGCGGCGAGTGTCGCGTCCGACACATCGGGCAGATTCATATCCGGGCACCAGCCGCGCAGATTGACGACGCGGGCCTGCCTTTCGCGCAAAGTTGCGCTCCACGGCAGGCAATCGAGCCCGAGCCCGGCCACCCCGGCGGCGAGCAGGGCGGCGGTGTCAGCGTCGCGCGCGAGCGGGCAGCTGCGTCGTTCAAGCACGATGGCGGCGAAGTGGCGTTGCTCCGATTCTTCCACCGCACGTGTGGTGGGATTGAAGACGCGTTTGCGTGCTTGAGTGAAGTGGGTCGGAAAAGTCTGTTCGAGAAAACTCAATTCGCAGGGCGCGGCGCGCAGCACCAGACTGTCGCGCGCATCAAAACGCAGTTCCGCAATCGCGAGCCAGGGTTCGCCGACCAGGGTCGAGTCCTGACCGAGCTGTGCGCCGCGGCCATTGGCCAGCACATAGCGGCGCGGGTTGTTATCGTCCTGGCGCGCGATGCGGTCAGGATAGGCGAGCGCGAGTATATCGCCGACGGCATGGAACTCCGGGGCGCGGTCATCTTTGTCATCGAGTTTCATGCGCTTGCGCCAGTGAAGCGCGGCCTGCGAGATGGCTGCTAGCGCGCCGCGATGCAGGTCGTGGCCGGCGCCGCGTCCACTGCGTTGCGCCTGTAGCGCGGCGAGGCGTACGCGCAGATCGTCATTGCGTCGCGCCTCGCCCAGCAGCGGATCGCGGCCCTCCAAAAGTGCAGCGAGATCACAGGCGAGACCGCGCCATTCTGCCGGCGCACGCAGCATGGCATTGGCCAGACGCGGATGGGCGCCGAGTGCGAGCAGCGCTGCGCCATGGGGCGTGACGCGATCGTTCTCATCAATGGCGTCGAGCGTGCGCAACAGATCGTGAGCCTGGGCATAGGCGCCGGGCGGTGGAGGATCAAGAAAGCGCAGTTCCTTCGAACCCCACACCTTCATTTCGAGCGCGAGCGCTGAGAGTTCGATGCATTGAATCTCGGCGCGTGTCGTGGTGTCGAGCAGCTGCGCCGGCGGCCATAAACGATAACAACGACCAGGCGCGACCCGACCCGCACGCCCGGCACGCTGGCGGGCCGAGGACTGCGCAATGCTGACCGTTAGTAGACGACTCATGCCACTCACGGGGTCGAAGCGCGGTTCGCGGGCGAGTCCGCTATCGACCACCGCGCGCACGCCGGGCAGGGTGACGCTGGATTCGGCGACGTTGGTCGCGAGTATCACGCGGCGGACGGGCGATGGTCGCAATATGCGCGCCTGTTCTTCCATGCCGAGTTCGCCGTGCAGGATTTCGACGGGCACATCGAAGTCGGTCAGTAGTCGCGCGCTGCGTTCGATTTCGAGCTTGCCTGGCAGAAAGCACAACACGTCGCCATCGCTATCACACCAGGCCCGACGCAGGGCGCGTTTGAATTGCAGCTCTGGTGTCTCGCGCGGCTGTAAAGGCAGATAGCTCACTTCGATCGGAAAGCTCCGCCCCTCGGAGGTGACGCGCGGCGCATCCATATAAGTCGCGAGACGCTCGCCATCGAGCGTCGCCGACATCACTACCAGGCGCAGCTCAGGACGCAGGCCGCTCTGCACTTCAAGACATAGCGCGAGACCGAGATCGCTGGCGAGGTGACGTTCGTGGAATTCGTCGAACACCACCGCCGAGATGCCGTTGAGCATCGGATCATCCTGCAACATGCGGGTCAAGATGCTCTCGGTGACTATTTCGACGCGGGTGCGCGCCGAAATTTTGCGCTCGAAGCGGATGCGATAGCCGACCGTCTCACCGACGGCTTCGCCGAGTTGCGCAGCCATATAGCCCGCTGCCGCACGCGCCGCGATGCGGCGTGGTTCTAGCACCAGGACTTTGCCCGTGCACCATGCGGACTTCAAGAGGGCGGGTGGTACACGGGTGGTCTTGCCGGCACCAGGCGGCGCTTCGAGGACTACGCGCGGTTGCGCGTCGAGGCTCGCGAGCAACTCGGGCAGGACGGCGTCGATGGGCTGGATTTCGGTGGACATGATGCGAGCAGGTAGCGAACGAGCAGGCATTCTGGCGGTGCGCGCGCGGCTTGACTATCGGCACGACCAACGCGGGCCGTAAAAGAACACGGCGCCCGCAGGCGCCGTTATCAAGGACAGATCAGATTTACGTTCTCAGGCGGCAACCCTCGACGCGAGACGCGCACGCTGATTGACCGCGCCTAATATCGCGCGCAGTGAGGCCTCGACGATGTCGCTGCTGCGACCCACGCCGCATTGGCGTTGCCCGTCGAGATTCAACTGCACATAGGCCACCGCTTCGGCACCCGCGCCGCCACTGCTGCTCAAAGTGTGTTCACTGTATTCGACCAATACCAGCTTCTTGCCGCAGTAACGCTCAAGTGCGTCGACGAAGGCGCCAACCACGCCGCTCGCGCGACCCTGCAAGCTGGCTTGCTTGCCGCTGTCGCGCAGCGTTGCGGTCAGACGATCCTCGCCATGCTCGCGGGTCGCCTGATAACCCATCAACTCATAGGGTTCAGGTGACGTCAGGTAAAATTGTTCGAACAATTCGACAATCTTGCGCGGCTCGACTTCGGCGCCGCTGTCTTCGGCGTATTTCTGCACCACGCCACTGAAATCGATCTGCAACCAACGCGGCAACTGATAGCCCTGGCTCTGTTCGAGCACATAGGCGATGCCGCCCTTGCCGGACTGGCTATTGATGCGGATGACTTCCTGATAAGAGCGGCCGAGATCGGCCGGATCGATGGGCAGATAGGCCACGTCCCAGGGCTGACTTTCATCGCGCTTGGCCAGGCATTTTTTGATCGCGTCCTGATGACTGCCGGAAAAAGCAGTGAACACCAACTCGCCGGCATAGGGATGACGCGGATGCACTGGCAACTGCGTGCATTCCTTCACGCAGCGGATGATTTCGTCCATGCGTGAGAAATCCAATCGCGGGTCGATGCCCTGGCTGTAGAGATTCATGCCCATCGTCACGATGTCCATGTTGCCGGTGCGTTCGCCGTTGCCAAGTAAGGTGCCTTCCACGCGCTGAGCACCGGCCATGGTCGCGAGTTCAGCCGCCGCCACCGCGCAACCGCGATCGTTGTGGGTATGGAGACTTATGATCACCGCCTCGCGTTTTTTGACATGACGACAAAACCATTCGATCTGATCGGCATAAACATTGGGCGTCGCCATTTCCACCGTCGAGGGCAGATTCAAGATGCAAGGCTGGGCGGCGCTTGGCTGCCAGACTTCGACCACCGCGTCACACACTTCAACGGCGAAATCGAGCTCGGTGCCGGTGAAGCTCTCGGGCGAATACTGGAACACCCACGCGGTCTGCGGGTGACGCGCGGCATAGGCTTTGACCCACCTGGCGCCCTGCACGGCGATGCCCTTGATGCCGGCGCGATCGAGTTCGAAGACCTGTTCGCGTTGCACGGTCGAGGTCGAGTTGTACAAGTGCATGATGGCGCGCTTGACGCCGACCAAGGCCTCAAAAGAGCGCGCGATCAATTCCTCGCGAGCCTGGGTCAGGACCTGCACGGTGACGTCGTCCGGGATCAACTTGTCATCGATGAGACGGCGCACGAAATCGAAGTCGGGCTGCGAGGCGGCCGGGAAACCGATTTCGATTTCCTTGAAACCGACCTTCACCAGCTGCTCGAACAGCTGCAACTTCTGCGCGACGTTCATGGGCTCAATGAGCGCCTGGTTGCCGTCCCTGAGATCGACGCTGCACCAGCGCGGCGCCGCCGTCAGCACGCGATCGGGCCAGCTGCGGTCAGGCAACGGGACGGGAGCATAGGCTTGGTATTTGCGATGGTCGAAAGCGCTCATGAGACACCCTTATGCGCGCTCGATGCGCGCCTGACGATGAAAGAAGCGACGGCCGGCTCAGCGCGCGCCGGTCGGAGCGGGCGAGGGCGTCGGGAACGTGAGGAAGTATAACTAGGCAGGTGTAGCGAAAGATGGCGAATTCGCCAGTAATGCGCGTCTGTTTTGCAATAGATAGCTAGTGTCTGTTAGGTTTGTAGAGAATTTCACCTGTATTATGTTTTTGCATCGAATTCGCCCCAGCGAGCAAGCCACCCATGAAACTCGACCGTATCGACAAACATATCCTCGCCGAGATGCAGGCCAACGGCCGCATCAGCAATCTCGAACTGGCCGATAAGGTTGGCCTGTCGCCGACGCCCTGCTCGCGCCGCGTGCGTCAGCTGGAGGAATCGGGGGTCATCGATCGCCACGTGACCCTGCTCAATCAGGCGGCGCTTGGCCTCAATATCACCGCCATGATCGGTATCACCATGGACCGCCACACGCCCGAGCGTTTCGCGACTTTCGAGGGCGAGGTGCGGGAGTTTCCGGAAGTGATCGAATGCAGCATTGTCACCGGCCAGACCGCCGACTACCTGCTGAAAGCGGTGCTGCCGGACATGACTTACTACGAGGAATTCCTACTCGGCCGCCTGACCCGCATCGAGGGTGTGACCGGTGTGCATTCGAGTTTCGTGCTACGCCGGGTGATCGCCAAGACCGCGCTGCCGCTCGAGCATATCGACCATATCCGTCGGCCCGAGCGCGCGGCGGCCGGAACAAGCACCCCTCGCCGGCGGCAGCGCGTTTAGCTGGCGACGCTCTTGCTTGAGCACAGGGTTTCTTCTCGCTACCGGCAGCTGACCGAAAGTACGGGCCGTTGCCTTCTCAAGCAGTGTCACTCACGTTTCAGATCTTCCACATACCAGGCTTCGATTTTCTCGCGTGCCCAAGGCGTGTGGCGCAGGAATTTGAGGCTCGACTTGACCGACGGCTCGTTGCTAAAACAACGGATCGGAATGCGACGCGACATCTCCGCCCAGCCATGGCGCTCCACAAGGGCGGTGACGATGGTTTCAAGAGTGATGCCATGCAGCGGATCGCGGGAACGGTGCGGTTGGTCGATCATGACGGCGGATAGGTCAGAGAAAGTGTGCCGCCATGGTAAGGGATGACAGTCTTTCTAACGCGCAAAAAAATACCGGGCGCGAGGCCCGGTATGGTCATGTCTCTGGCCGGTGGAGCTTATTCGCCCAGCACACCCTGCAACTGTTTCTCGGCAATCTTGACCGGCACCTGGATGTAGCCATCCTTGCTCACGATCGCCTGACCTTCCTGCGACAAGACCATGCGCAGGAACGCGCGCTCTAGCGGCGCCATCGGCTTGTTCGGTGCCTTGTTGACGTAGATGAACAGGTAGCGACTCAGGGGATATTTGCCGGACAGCGCGTTCTCTTCCGTTGCTTCTTCGAAGTTGCCGGCCTTGTCGGCTAGCGGTATGGCCCGCACGCCTGAGGTGCGGTAACCGATACCCGAGTAACCGATACCGTTCAGCGATTTGGTTACGCCTTGCACGACCGAGGCCGAACCCGGCTGCTCGTTGACGTTGTTCTTGAAATCACCCTTGCACAGCGCATGTTCCTTGAAATAGCCGTAGGTGCCGGACACCGAGTTGCGACCATAGAGTTGGATAGTACGGCTGGCCCATTCGCCGGTCAGACCCAGTTCGCCCCATTTGGTGATATCGCTGGCGTAGCCGCACTGACGAGTCGCCGAGAAGATCGCGTCAAGCTGTTCGATAGTCAGACCCTTGATCGGGTTGTCTTTGTGCACGAACACCGCCAAGGCATCGACCGCGACCGGCACGGCGGTCGGCTTGTAGCCGTACTTGGCCTCAAAAGCTTCCAGTTCGTTGGACTTCATGAGACGGCTCATGGGGCCGAGGTTGGCGGTACCCTCGGTCAGAGCCGGCGGTGCAGTGGCGGAACCGGCCGCCTGGATCTGAATGTTGACGCTCGGGTAGAAGCGCTTGAATTGCTCCGCCCACAGAGTCATGAGATTGGCCAGCGTATCGGAACCGACACTGGTGACGTTGCCGGAAATGCCGGTCTCGGTCTGGTAGGGCGGGTGACCGTTAGCCGCGTCGGCAGCCTGGGCGGTTAAGGTGGCTCCACCGAGCAACAGCGCGGCAAGGCCTAAAATCTGGCGTCTCTTCACTGGTTTTCTCCCGTGGCTCTATTGAACTGGGCGCAGTATGTGATGGTTTTGTGACCAATATGTGACGAAACCGCAATATCAGCGGCGGCATGGCGGAGGAGAAACGGTAGCTGTCGCCGACCCTGGACGGGGCCGGTGGATCAGTCGAGCGAAGCGGGTGCTTCCGGAAGAGGATCGAGTTCGGTACAGACTCGATTGCGGCCACTCTGTTTGGCGGCATACATGGCGCGATCGGCGCGGTCGAACACGCTGTCGATAGTGTCCGCCGTCTGGAACTGCGCCACACCACAGGACATGGTGACGCGCACTGGCGTGTCTTTATGGCGGAACGGGCAGTCGGCGATGTGGTTGCGCAGTTTCTCAACCATGGTGCGCGCATCCGACACCGAGGTTTCAGGTAGCAGCAGCACGAATTCCTCACCACCGAAGCGGCACAATACGTCACTTTCGCGGATCACTTCCTTGAGCTTGGAGGCGACCGTGGCCAAGACCTTGTCGCCGGCCGCGTGGCCATAGCGATCGTTGATTTCCTTAAACAAGTCGAGATCGATGACGCCCAGACTCAAGGCACCGCCATAGCGCTTCCAGCGTGCGAAGTGCTTGGTCACCATCTCTGTGTAACCGGCGCGATTGAGAATACCGGTCAAGGGGTCCATCAATACGCGGGCGTGTTGGACCTCGAGATCCTCGCGCAGGTGCATGGCCTGCTGCTCGAGATCTTTCAGACGATGGGCCATGCGTTCGATGACATCACCGGCCTCGGAGGCGCGGCGCGTCTGGGTCGAGACGAACTGGGTCAGTCCGCTGTCGATGACTTCGAGTTTGCCTTCGATGAGGACTTTCAAGTCGTCCAGATTCTCAGCTTTGCCGACACTCTGCCGCACTTCTCTGACGCCCACACAAATGGTTTCACTCAGTTGCAAGGCGTCGGCCTCGACATTGGCATACATCTCGCGCGAACGTGTCATGAGCTGTTCGAATTCCTGCAGGCGCTTGGCGGTGGCACGCAAGAATTCGGCGAGGCGATCGAGTTCGGTCTGCATTTCCTCACGCAGCTTGCCCACCAGCTGCGCGAGCGCGGTGGTGCAGGGGCGGATGTCGTCGGCGCTCGTAATCGCTTCGATAGTGCGACGCAATTGTGCGGCTTCGGCGGCCAGATTGCGTGACACCGTAATGCGATCGATCAAGTCGATCAGTGACTGACGTGCGCTGTCGATACTGTGTGTGCTGTCGGTGGCCTGGGCCAGCCGCTGCGAGATCGCGGCGGAGGCGTGTTCGACCTGCTCAAGCAGTTCAGCGGTATTGCTTTTGGCCTCGATGCGCTTACGCACCCGCTCGACTTCGATCAGTAGTGCGGGCGGCAGCTGTAGATGTTCGACGAAGTGATGGAAAAGATCGGGTTGTCCGGGCGCGGCGTTGGCGCTCGTCGTCTGAGCAGCTGTCTGGAGCGCGGCACCGCTGTGGGCCGGTTCGAGTTTCAAGTTGACGATAGTGCTGACGACCTCGTCGATCAGTCGTTGCAGCAGGGCGTCGCGGCGACCGGCACGCACCAAGCCGCCGAGCTCCTTGAGTTTCTTGTCGAGGTCTGAGCTGCGTCCGTGGTAGGCCAGCGAGAGACGCAGAATGCCACGCTGTAAACGTGAAATTGTTTCTGCGGCGGCGCGATCAGCCACACCATCGCGACGCGGGGGTGTGGCTTTGGGATTTGTGATGGTGCCGTTCAAGTGCGAGGCCGACATTGCTGTTCCGACGTCTTGAGGGACGTTCGCGCCACCATCACATCGCATCCGTATGAAGTACGTACACGACGCAGTAGCTGCGCACCTGTCGATAAGGTCATTGGGGAGACTCAATCAGTCAGAAGAGCGTCTTGCTCTTCTGACGATGTCCGCGCTACTCGAGCGCGGATGATTACCGCTTGTGTTCCTTATCGGCCAGGGATTCCACCACCTTTAGTAGCGTGGTGAAGTTGCCTGCTTCCTGGGCACTGCTGCGGTATTTGCCATTGACGATGAGGGAGGGTACGCCGGTAATGCCGTATTCGCGGGTCAGCGCGATGGCGTGTCGGGTCTTGGTATCGACGTCGAAGGAGCTGTAGGCCTTCTTGAAGGCTTCGGCATCGACACCTTGGTCAACGAAGAATTGCGTGAGCTCTTCTTCGGAGAAAACCTTGCGCCCCTGTTTGTGGATGGCGTCGAACAAGGCTTGATGAATCTTCTCTAGCACGCCGAGCTGTTGTGCCGCGTAGTAGGCGCGCGCATGGAGTTCCCAGTTGTGCGCGAACACCGCCGGCACACGGACGAATTCCACATAGTCGGGTTTCTTCTTTACCCACTCGGCGAGTTGCGGCTCGAAGGCGTAGCAATGCGGGCAGCCGTACCAGAACAGTTCCAGCACTTCCACTTTGTCGCCCGTGGTGGAGGTCGGAACGGCAGGCTTTATTTCCTGGTAATGCTGACCGGCGACGAACTCGTCTGCCGAGCTATTCGCCATGGCCATCAATGCCAGCAAGGCTGAACACACCAGGTTTTGTAGCTTCATAGTCATCGGGTACCTCTATTATGCCGTCGGGCCTATCCCGCTATCGGTCGACGGCCGTCGGCCTGTAGCGTTAGCTTGGCTTCAATGCAGCGCTGAAACGTAGCGCGCCAGGTTCTTCATATCCGCATCGGTCAGACGCTTCGCAATCGTGCGCATCATCTGTTGCGGGTCGGTTTGACGCTTGCCGTCGTGGTAGTTCTGCAATTGGGCGATGGTGTAGTCGAATTGCTGGCCGCGCAGCGCCGGATAACCGGAGGCCGGGTTACCGCCGCCATCCGGACCATGGCAGGCCATGCAGGCCGGAATGCCGCGCTCGGCATCGCCACCGCGGTAGAGCTTCTGGCCGGCCGCCGCCGCATCGACCTGATCGGCGGCGAGTGGCTTGACGTTCAAAGTCTGGGCGGCGAAGAAATCGGCAATCTCGGTCATGTCGCCTTCGGCGAGCGAGGCCACCATCGGGGCCATCGACGGATTTTGGCGGGTGCCGGCCTTGAAGGCCTTCAGCTGGGTAACGATATAAGCCGGATTCTGGGCTGCGAGATTCGGCCAGACAGGATTGCTGCTGTTACCATCGAGTCCATGGCAGGCGGTACATACCATCGCCTTGGCTTTGCCATCAGCCTGAGCCGTCGCGGCGATGAGCGCCAAGCACAGCGCAGCCACCGCCAGGAACGCGTTCCTCTTATGCATCTCTTGCTCTCGCTTGCGGGAAGTCAGGCGTGATTATATACGGGAGCAAGGTCGTGATCTGCACTAACAGGCCGGCGAAAAACTACTGCGCCCGTCATTTTGCTGAACGCAAGGTGCTCGGCATCCTCACGTATGTCTTTATACGCTATAGGTCTTGCGCGCGGGCCCGACGCAAATTGCCGTTGCTCGCTACGTTTTTCGCTTGCCTGCAAGTTCGAACGGCAATGAACATGACGCAGTCAACGGCGAGACGAGAGCATGATTGAGAACGGAATAGACCGTGCGCGCAAGCTGCTCAAGCAGGCGCGTTTTACCTTAAGCGTGCCGGAGGCGCGGCTGTTGCCTGGCGATCTCGGCCGCGAAATCGCGTTCGCGGGCCGTTCCAATGCCGGCAAATCTAGTGCCTTGAACGTACTCTGCGCACAACGCGGCTTGGCCCGCACCAGTCGCACACCTGGTCGTACCCAGCATATCGTGGTGTTCGAGCTAGATGACGAGCGGCGTCTCATCGACCTGCCAGGCTTCGGTTATGCCAAGGTTGCCAAGTCCATGCGTGCCCATTGGGAAGAAGCACTGCCTGAATATCTTGAGACCCGCGCTTCGCTGTCGGGCCTGATCCTGTTGATGGATATCCGTCATCCGCTCAAACCGCAGGATATTGCAGTGCTGGAATGGTGTAACCATGCCGGCGTGCCGGCCCATGTGCTACTGAACAAATGCGACAAGCTCAGTCGTGGCCCGGCCACGGCGACCTTGCACCAAGTGACCTCCGCGATGTGCAAGCAGGGCTGGGCGGCGACCGTACAATTATTCTCGGCCCTCAAGCGGGACGGCACCGAGCAAGCCTGGCAGGTGTTGGCGGAGTGGTTGCAGTTGGAGTGAAAAAAAGAGCCCCGGTACAGGCGGTTAGGGGGACTGACTGACCGGGGCCACTTTGTTGCCCGATTGGGGGACCGGGCGTCGCCCACCTTGGGAGGGTTTGGCAGGCTCGTTCTGGCGAACGTGAAGTTGTGACTGACCTGTGGTGGTTTGGTTCCGAGCCCGCCGCAAATTAGTCGAAGGGACACCGACGGTGGCGCATGTCCACCTCGTTTAGAACCCGCAAACGCACGCGGCGCGTGGAAACGCGCCGCTCATCGCTGCTCTCAGAAGCCCTGAGCCGCTCAGGCTTGAGCCGGGCCGCCGTACTTGCGACGGAACTTGTCGATGCGGCCGGCAGTGTCGACGACCTTCTGCTGACCGGTATAGAACGGGTGGCAGGAGGAGCAGACGTCGAGCTGAAGTTGCTCGCTGTGCAGAGTCGAGCGCGTCTGGAAGCTATTTCCACAGCTGCACTTGACGGTGATGTCGTGGTAGTTGGGATGGGTATCCGATTTCATGGACGCTGCTCGATAGCTCGTAAAAGGGGCCGAAGTCTAGGTCCCGCCCCGCAGCATTGCAAGGCTTAAGGACTCAGACCTGATCCCGTCGACGTACAAAGGGCAGCACCGCAGCCTGTCTGCTCGCTTGCTCCCGTATTGGTTTGACGCCAGACAATTGCTCAAGCTTATCCACCAGTCCGTCTTCGCCGAGGACCGTGTCCCACATCATGCTCGAGATCTTGATGCAGGAAGCCATGGGGTTGTCGGTGCGTTCCCGTTCCCGTTGCCGGTCGATCTGCCACTGCAGCCCTGCGAGTCGGCGACGCTGGGTAAGCGGCACCGATTCGATCAAGCTTTGTAGCACCTGACGGCGTGCCGATTCAAAGGCGCGCGGATCGTGGTGGGCAAGATTCGCCCATTCGTCGAACGGAAATTCTTCGTCGTTGATGTCGTAATTCATGGGCCAAGCCTACTGAGGCGGGCGCTATGTGGGCGCGAATTAGTCGACAGATTTGCAGAATCTTGAGTTAAGCATTGTGTCGCTCATGCACGCAGTCGCGCCACCACCGGCGCGTGGTCCGAGGGTTTCTCCCAACGTCGCGGCGTGATATCCACCGCGCAAGCTTCGCAGCGTTCCGCCAACGCCGCGTTGGCCAGGATGAGGTCGATACGCAGGCCTTCATTGCGACGAAAGCCGCCGGCCCGATAATCCCACCAAGAATAGGTCTGGGGTGCTTGTTCGAACTGACGGAACACGTCCTGCAGGCCGAGAGAGACGAGCCGCTGTAAGCGCTGACGCTCGTCGTCGCTGCAGAGGATCTTGTCGCGCCAGGCTGCGGGGTCGTGCACGTCGCGATCGTCCGGCGCGATATTGAAATCGCCGACTAGCATGAGCGGCTCGCCACTTGCGGTGAGACTCGCCACCCAGTCGCCCAGGGCATCGAGCCAGGCAAGCTTGTAGCTGTATTTCTCGGAACCGACCGCCGAGCCGTTCGGCACATAGAGGTTGAGCAAGGTGATGTCGCCGATCTTGGCGGCCAACACGCGCCGCTGCGGGTCTGCGAAACCCGGCAGCTCGGTTGCGATCAACGTCGCGGGCGCTTTGGACAGCACCGCCACGCCGTTATAGGACTTTTGCCCGCTGAACAAGATGTGATAGCCGAGCGCGGCAAGTTCAGCGAGAGGGAAGTCCGGGTCCTGGACCTTGGTTTCCTGAATGCCGACCACGTCCGGGGCGGCGTCTTTCAGCCAAGTCGTGAGATGCTCGATACGCGCACGAATCGAGTTGACGTTCCAGGTGGCAATGGTGGTCATGGTGTGGATTGCGCGTCAGTGCTTAAACGCGAAAGCCGCCGTGACGGCGGCGGTTCATGAGATCGACCACATATAAGCCGGCGCCAAAGCCCAGCCCCACCAGCACCAGCACGATGAGGATGATGGACTTGGCGTATTCGCGCAGCACCACTGGCACCAGGGCGCCGGTGTCGTCGAGTGAAGTACGCGCGGCGTATTCGGCCAGCTTCTGCTGCGCGTCCTGCAGATCCTGTTCAAGTTCGTCGCGCGAGCGTTCAAGTTCGACCAGGCGTGCGTCGGGCGGCACAGTGGTGCTCTTAACCTGGGCGCGTAACGATGAGACTTCAGTCTGCAGCGTTTCGGCGCGCAGCTTCTCGTCCGATAGCTTGCCCTTCAGAGCAGTATTTTCCTTGGTCAGTGTATCGATTTCCGCGTTTGCGCCGTCGGCCACCGGCGCACCGGCCACCGGTGGGCCGCCGCGCGACGCTTGTTCGATATGTTTCAACTGGTCTTCGAGTGTGGCCTTGGCCTTTTCCAATTCCGCCACGCGTACCTGGGCGGGCGGGTCTTTGCTGAGATACGCGGCATCTACCCAGCCCGACGCGCCACCGGGCTCGCTGACATTGGCGACATCGCCCTCGCGCTTGATGACTGCGAGCTTGGTGCCGGTAGGCACGACCTTCACGATCGCGCTGTCGCTGTCCTTGCTCTCGTGAATGCCGACCAGCAGCTTGTCGATCACGTAAGCCGACTCGGCCGCCGTGGCGGCGCCGCAAGCGAACAGCAACAGAGCCGGTAAAAGGCGGGCGGGAAGGCGCATCGATACGATTATCCGGCTCGCTTAAGTGATGAGTCCAGCTTGACGCAGCAGCGCCGCGACCTCGGGGTCACGACCACGAAAACGGCGGAACAACACCAATGCGTCCTCGGCGCCGCCATTGGCGAGAATGCTGTCGCGGAAAGCTTGCCCGGTAACGGCGTTGAAGATGCCTTCCTCGGTAAAACGTTCAAACGCGTCGGCCGATAACACCTCGGCCCATTTGTAGCTGTAGTAGCCTGCCGCATAGCCGCCGGCAAAGATGTGCGAGAAGCTGTGCTGGAAGCGATTCCAGGGTGGTGGTATGAGCACCGCGATCTCGGCCCGCACGCCGTCCAGTACCGCCTGGATGTCGCAGCCTGGCGTGTAATCGCGATGCAGGCGGAAATCGAACAACGCCAATTCGAGTTGACGGACCATCTGCATCGCCGCCTGGAAATGACGGGTCGCGTTGAGACGGTCAAACAGCAACTGCGGCAGCGGCTCATCGGATTCGAAGTGACCCGACAGCAGCGCCAGCGCCTCGCGCTGCCAGCACCAGTTTTCGAGGAACTGGCTGGGCAGTTCTACCGCGTCCCACGGCACGCCATTGATACCCGCCACCGCCGGTCGCCCAACCGTGGTCAACATGTGATGCAGGCCATGGCCGAATTCGTGGAACAGGGTGGTGACCTCGTCGTGGGTCAGCAGGCTTGGGCGTTCGCCCTGGGGCGGCGTGAAATTGCAATTGAGATAGGCGACCGGCAACTGGGTGTCGGTGCCGTACTGCCAACGCGTCAGACAGTCGTCCATCCACGCTCCCGACCGCTTGCCAGCGCGGGCGTAGAGGTCGAGATAGAAATAACCGCGCGTCTCGCCGTCGGCGTCGCACACCGCGTGGAATTCAACATCCGAATGCCAGGTCTCGACCCCGCTCACGCGTTCGAAGCGCAAGCCGAACAGGCGGGAGGTGATGTCGAACAGGCCAGTACGCACGCGCGGCAGCGGGAAATAAGGCCGCAGCTCTTCCTGATTCAGCTGATAGCGATGACGACGCAGTTGCTCCGAGCAGTACCCGACATCCCAGGCCTCGACTGAAGAGAGGCCAAGTTCGGCCTCGGCGAAGGCCGCCAGTTCGTCGAATTCGCGCTGTGCCGCCGTGCGCGCCTGGGCGCCGAGATCCTCAAGGAAGCTCACCACGGCAGCGGGTGATGGCGCCATCTTGGTTGCGAGGGACAGCGCCGCGAAGTTCTCAAAGCCCAGTAAATGGGCCAGTTCCTGGCGCCGCGCCAACAGGTCATGCATGACCTGGGTGTTGTCGTGACTGCCGGCTTGTGGCCCGCATTCCGAAGCGCGGGTGGTATAGGCCTCGTAGAGCTGCCGGCGCAGGTCCCGATCGGCCAGATTGGCCATGGCCGGCACGAAGCAGGGCGGATCCAAGCTCAGGCGCCAGCCTTCTTTACCGGCATCGACGGCCCGTTGGCGGACCATGGCGAGCGTTGAGGCCGGCAGACCCGCGAGGCGCGTTTCGTCGCTGACATCGAGGACATAGCTCTCGGACGCATCGAGCACGTGTTCCTCAAAGCGGGTCGCAAGTTGTGCCAGTTCGACCTTGAGCGTAGTGAGCCGCCCCTTGGTGTCTTCGGGCAGATCGACGCCGCCCAGGCGGAAATCGCGCAGGGCGTTATCGACGAGCTTGCGGCGCGCATTGTCGAAGCGCGCAAAGGCCGGATCGGCACGCAGGCGCTGATAGGCCGCGCACAGCCCAGCGCTCTGTTCGAGTTCCGCGCCAAAGGCCGACACGCGGCTCACGCACTCGGTGTAGACCGCGCGCAGGGCCTCGTTGTCGGCGACGTTATGCAGATGGGACACCGGCCCGAAGTAGCGGTGCAGCTCATCGGCCATTTCCTCCATGGGTGTGACGATGGCATCCCAGTCGCTGGCCTCGTTGGCGATCAGGCTGACGATGCGCGTGCGTTGTGCGGTCAGCAGCGCATCGAGACGTGCGACCAGGGTGGAGACATCGATGCCGGCGAAATGCGGCAGTCGGTTCAGGGTATGGCTGGCGTTGGCATTCATGCCGCGCATTATGCAGAACTGGGCGCGACGCGAAACCGCCAGTGTCTTTTCAGATGAGGCGCACCGCCCACACCCACAGCACGAAGGTGGTGAGCGGCACACCGAGAGCGAGCAGGGCCAATGCCATGCGCCTATGAAAGGCGATCACGCCGTCCTCGCCAGCTGTAGAGATCACAAAGGGTCGGTGCCGGTCACGCGTCTGGCCGATCACGTCGACGGGCGGCGGATCGACGGTGTCCTCGCGCGCGGCCCGGACTTCCTGTTCGACGCGCCTGCGCACCGCCTGCCACTCCTCAGCGTCGATCTGACCGTCGCGATTGGTATCGAACTCGCGCAGCAGCGCGCCCTGATCGCGCTTCCAGGCGCGCAGTGTCTCAGCGATGGTGTCGTCATGGTCGATGGGTGCCGTGCCGCTGCCGCCATGGGTCGTGAACTGGCCGATGACATAGAGCGCATCGCCGGGAAGGATCAGATGTTCGGTATAGCGATAGGCCTTGCCAATGCCGAACAACCAGCGCGATAAGGCCGTGTCGCCTGAAGGGCGGAAAGAGCCGGGCAGGCGGGACTGGCCATACCACACGTCGCGTTGGCTGGCATAGATCTCGGCACCGTCGGGGTCGACCGCGCAACTGCCGCTGGTGTCGGTCAGATTGAATAGACTGTCGCTTTCGCCGTGTTCGACGACCACCCAGGTCTTGCGCCTGTCCCGGCCGTGCCCCGCTTCCTCGTAATGTTCGATTTTGTACTTGAACCAGACGCATCGACGCAGCGAGGCCGGCGCAAGTATCGGGTCGCCATCCATCAGCGCCGCCATGCCGCGCAACTCGGTGTAACCCTGCGCCGCCGAACGGATCAGCGCGGTCGGCATATTCTCGACCATGCGCTTGTGATTGAGACTGTTCAGCGCTCCGTACAGCAACGCTGCCGCAAGCAGTGCGCCGACGCCGCTCGCCAGCCAGAACGGTGCGGGGTGCGCGACGTGGATGACGACGATGAGTTGTTCGAAAAGCCGCATGCTGCCGCCATCCGACCGCGAGCGTTTAGTTGAACAAGGCTTTCACGTCGACGTCCGCCTTTTCCGTCTCGCTGAACTCCAGCATGGCCTGTTTGCGAAAGCCGAACCAGCGCGCCAGCACGATATCGGGAAAGGTCTCGATGCGAATGTTGTTCAGCGTCACCGACTCGTTGTAGTACTCACGGCGGTCGGCGATGGTGTTCTCAAGCGTGGTGATGCGGTCGCGCAGATGTTTGAACTGCTTGTCGGCCTTGAGATCGGGATAGCTTTCCGCCACTGCGTAAAGTTGGCCGAGACTGCGGCGCAAGGAGTCTTCACCTGCGCCGACCGCCGCCACGTCGTGACTCTGATTGGCGCTGAACACTGCGGCACGTGCGCTCGTGACTTTCACCAGGGTGTCTTGCTCGTGCTGCATGTACTGGCGACAGATCTCGACCAACTTCGGCAGTTCATCGTGACGTTGCTTGAGCAGCACATCGATATTCGCCCAGGCTTTCAGCACATTGTGCTTGAGTGTCACCAGCCCGTTATAGAGCGCGGTGCCATACCCGAGTAACAGCGTGATGAAGACCAGCAGGACGATGGTGCCGACATGCATGAGGTGCGAACTCCTTGCTTGGATAATAGGGCGTGTATTATGCGTGATGACATCGGCGCCCTTGCGCCATTCTTGATAATCGGGCGACGTGATGCCTGCGAACGGAGGAACGGGTCATGAAGGGCGACGCGAAAGTTATCGAGCATCTGAATCGTGTGCTCAAGAACGAACTCACCGCCATCAACCAATACTTCCTGCATGCGCGCATGTTCAAAAACTGGGGTTTGAACAAGCTCGATGAGCACGAATATCACGAATCCGTTGACGAGATGCGCCATGCCGACAAGCTCATCGCGCGCATCCTGTTCCTGGACGGCCTGCCGAATCTGCAGGACCTGGGTCGTCTGCGCATCGGCGAGAACACGCTCGAAGTCCTGAAGGCCGATCTGGCCCTGGAAATCGATGCTATCCCCGAGCTGCGCGCTGCGATCAAGACCTGCGAAGCCTGTGCGGATTTCATCTCACGTGAACTCTTCACCGAGATTCTGGAATCCGAGGAAAAGCACGTCGACTGGCTGGAAACCCAACTCGCGCTGATCGAACGCCTCGGCCTGGAGAATTACCAGCAGTCTCAGCTTTAGCCGCCTATCGAGCCCGCTTAGGCTCGGTTCGAGTCTTATTTTGATACTTTATTGCAAATGTTTCTCATTTGTACTAAGGTTCATATAACGCAACCAGAGCCGAGCCCCATGTACGTCTGCATCTGCAACAACGTGACCGAGCGCGACATCCACCAGGCCGTGAGCGCCGGCGCCCGTAGCCTCGAATGCCTGGAACGGCAACTCGCCGTGTCGACCTGCTGCGGTCAGTGCCGCTGCTTCGCCGACGACGTCTTACACGAAGCTTTGCATGCTGTTCGCAGATGCGAGCGCGCACCCTTGAGCAAAACCGCGTCCGTGTCCTGAGCGCCGACCGCATCGCGCCCCTCCCGGCGCCAACCACGATTTATTCATTTCCGACCGGTCGCGTGACCGGTCATAGCGGAGGGTATTCCATGCGTTTAAGAATTTACTGGGGCCTGCTGTTGTCGCTGCTGGCGACGGCCCTGCCGGCCACCGCCGCGCCCACACCCAGTCTCGAAGCGCTGTGGCGAGTGGTGCAACAGCAGCAGGCCACTATCGAGCAATTGAATAAAAAGCTCGATACGACACTTGCTCAGCTCGCCCAGACGGAAACCAAGTTGGCGGGTACCGAAACCAAGCTGGCGACCAACGAGACCCAGCTGGCCGACCACGAAAAGAAGATTGAAGCCACCGCTGACGCCATCGACGCCAAGGTCGCCGGCGGCGAGAAATCCTCCTCGCCGAGCTGGGCGGATCGCACCAGTTTTGGTGGCTACGGCGAACTGAACTACAACCATCTCGACAACAACGGTGTAGCGGGCGGTGACCTCAATCGTACCGATTTGCACCGTTTCGTGATCTACATGAACCACGAGTTCAATAGCTGGCTGCGCTTCGGCTCAGAACTGGAGGTTGAGCATGTGGTGGTCTCGAGCGATCCGAAGGATCCGGGTGAAGTGGAAGTCGAGCAGGCCTGGATGGAGATGGACCTGAACGACAAGCATCATCTGCGCGTCGGCCTCGACCTGCTGCCCATCGGCATCCTCAACACCACCCACGAGCCGAATACCTTCTACGGCGTCGAGCGCAACCCGGTCGAGACCGAGATCATTCCGAGCACCTGGTGGGAAGCAGGCACCGCACTGTCCGGCGAACTACGGCCGGGCTTGAATTACGACGTAGTGATGCACACCGGTATGGTCATGCCTTTCACTGGCGACAACGCTTTCCGTCCGCATGAAGGTCGCACGGAAATCGCCAAAGCTGACAACCAGGACATCGCCGTTACCACGCGCCTGCGCTACACCGGCATCGCTGGCCTCGAACTCGCCGCCAGTGCCCAATATCAAGCCGATTACACTGGGACCGCCGACAGCGCCCAAGCCGCCGCCTACCTGGTCGAGACGCATCTCGATTATCGTCATGCCAGCGGCTTCGGCCTGCGTGCGCTTTATTCGCGCTGGGAGTTGGGTTCGGATCGCAAGCATGGTCTCGACCCCAGCAGCCGTGGCGCCGATCATTTGCAGGGCTGGTACATCGAGCCTGCCTATCGCTTCGCGCTTGCTGGTCTGTTGCCGGTGCCGGGCGAGGTCGGCTTGTTCAGCCGCTATGCACGCTGGGATCAAGCCGATGGCCTCGGCGGTCGCTTCCGCAACTACGAACGCGTGTCTCTTGGTATGAATTACTGGCCAGTGCCGCAACTAGTGTTCAAAATCGACGGCCAATTCGAAGACGCCAATGGGCGCGTGAGCGACAAGTTCGATGGATTCAACCTGGGCTTCGGCTACCAGTTCTGAAGCAAATGCGAAGGCCATGCCGCGTCAGTCACGACTGCCTGCGGCATGGCTCGCGCTGGTCTGCGTATTCGCTTCGGCGGCACAGGCGGACGAGGTGTATCTCGAGCCCACGGCTTTCGTCGCGGAGGCCTTTGACGGCAAGCCGCCCGCGCCGCAGAAGTTGTGGGTGGACGCGACGCTCAACGAGAAGGTCAAGAGCATCATCGGCAATGCGCTGGCGCTGCGTCAGAAATACTGGCGCGCAGGCGAACGCACGGTATGGATACTCGAGGCTCTCGGCCGCGATAAACCGATCAGCGCCGGCTATGTGGTCGACCATGGCGCCATCACTCGCACCGCTATCCTCATCTATCGCGAGAGTCGTGGTGCCGAAGTGCGCCATCCGTTTTTCACCGATCAATTCAAGGGCGCGACCTTACAAGCCGATGGCGCCCTCGATCGCAACATCGATGGCATCACCGGCGCCACGCTGTCGGTGCACGCCATCAGCGGCTTGGCGCGGGTCGCGCTGCTGCTCGATCAGGCGGCGCATACGGCGGCCCATTGAAGCCCGAACAATTTCAGATGCGACGTGACAAGGGGTTGCGCGTGCATCCCCTTACCCGCTGGCATCGGGTATTGGGCATCACGAGCACCTCGGTCGTGATTGTCACCGTCTTGACTGGCCTCGCGCTCAATCATGGCGATGCCTTGGATCTGCCCCATCGCCATCCGCACAACGCGCTGGTCGACAAGCTCTACCGTCAAAGCGCGGCGCATCTGCCCGCTGGCTATGCCACCTCGCGTGGCTGGGTGACGCAACTCGGCGCACAGGTCTATCTTGACGGCCAAGTATTGGCCGAGCACGACGCGCCCCTGGTCGGCGCCTTGGTCGTGAAGAATGCCCTGCTCATTGCCTATAGCGACGGCCTGGTGCAATACGATGGCACCGGTCAGGTGGTCGAAACCTATGGTGCGCTGGACGGCCTGCCCTTGCCATACACGCAATTCGGTCGCGATACAAAAGCCCTGGTCGTGGCCACCGCGTCCGGTCCGCTGCATTTCGATATCGAACAAGGCGCGGTGAGCGTCGTGGCCAAGGAAGCCATGATCGAATGGACCCGACCAGCGGCGCAGCCGGCGGCACTCGTTGCCAGCCTCGTCGACGCCTATCGTGGCAGCGGCGTCAGTTACGAGCGGGTGTTACTCGATCTGCACTCGGGCCGCATGTTCGGCCGTATCGGCGAATTCGTGGTCGACGCCGCCGCGATGTGTCTGCTCACTTTGGCCTTGAGCGGCACCTATATGTTCTTCAAATTCAAACGCGGCGCGCAGCGGCCGCCGCGTTAAGCGTCGTTCAGGCGTTGCTCGCCGCCGCCACCAGCGGCGCACAGACTGGACACTGCGGGTCGCGACGGAAACGCATGCTGTGCCACTCCATCGCCAGCGCATCGAGCAGCAGCAAGCGACCCGTCAGATCCTGGCCCACGCCGAGCAAGACCTTCAAGGTTTCCATCGCCTGCACACTGCCGATGATGCCAAGCAGCGGCGCGACCACGCCGGTTTGAGTGCAGGTCTCGGTGCCGGTTGCGTCATTGTTATATAGACAGCGATAGCAGGGACTGGCTGCGGTACCGGGATGAAACACCGTCACCTGGCCTTCAAAACGAATGGCCGCACCTGAGACCAGCGGCTTGCGATGGCGCGCGCAGGCCTGATTGATGAGAAAGCGTGTGTCGAAGTTGTCGGTCGCATCCACCACCACGTCGATGCCGGGCAGCAGCGCGTCGAAATCATGGTCTTCCAGTTGTCGATCGATGGTTTCGATACGCGTGTTGGGATTCAATTCGAGCAGATGATCGCGCGCCGACTCGACTTTGCGCCGTTTGAGATCGGACGTGCCGTGCACTATCTGCCGCTGCAGATTGGACAGCTCGA
>JAYWAC010000254.1:0-3843 GCA_043782755.1 Pseudomonadota bacterium
ATCCGATCCGTTCAAGTTCGGTGTTCCATTCCTCTAAGGCGTTCAGTATCTTGGAGAAATCGCCGTCTTCGGTTCGAACTTGTTCCGGGTTGGTCCACCAACTCCTTGCGCTCTTGATGTCTTGTTGCGGGTGTTCGCCATTGCGCAACCGGAAACGAGACCACCACCTCTACTCAGCCGACCTGTGTGCCGTCGTTGACGGTGACATCGGGCTAGCATCACCAGTCTCGTCGCAAACTCGTACTCGGATAATTACGCTGCGCGGCGTTGAATGTGGCGTCGAGCCCGCAAATTGACGAGCCATCCCGCCCACGCTGATCACCTGGTAGCGTTCAACCGCTTTGGTGTTGGGACGATGCTTTGCCATTTCAGGCTGCGCCCGCCAAGGCCGGGCTCTCCATGAGACGTTGGCAGGCCGGACTCTGATCGGCGCTGAGTTTCAGCAAACGCCCATACTGGTGCGTCAGTTGCGCGGCTTCATTTAGGGTAGCCTGCAATTGTTCCCAATCGATCTTGACCGCCGTACTGCTGCGCTCCAGCAAGTCAGTGAGTGCCTCGGCTTGCGTTTCCGCGTCGGCCTTTTCCGCAACGATACGACTGACGGTGTTGGCGAACGCTGCACAGATCTGTAGTTGTTCGCCGGGATTGGTCGGCGCCTCGAGAGCACCGCGTGACAAGGGGCGCATTGCGGCGATGATCGCTTCGGAGAATTTCCAGCGTGTACCGATACCGGCGCCGAGTTCGTGGTAGGCGACACCCAATACCGCGCGTGATTCGGTCAGCTCGTCGCTATGCAGACGCGTCGCGCGCTGCACGATCGCGTCGAACTCCTCGGGAAAGTAATGAATGGTGAGCGTGCGGCCGAGTTGATTGAACAAGCCACAGGTAAATGCATCGGCGCGATTACTCACGCCACAAGCATCGGTCAGGCCGCGTGCGAGTACTGCGCTGTGAAAGGATTGCAGTAACGCTTCGCGCAGCGCCGGCGTGCCGAGTTCGAATTCATTTTCCAATAGAGCACTGGTTACGCACATGCGCACCTGTTCGACGCCGAGCATGGCCACGGCGCGAGCCAGGGCGGTGATTTCGGTTTTGCCGTAGAACGCTGAGTTGGCCATGGTCAGCACGCGCTGCGTCAGGGTGATGTCCTTGGCGATGATGTTGACCAGGCGGCTTGCCGGGGCAGTGGATTCGTCCGAAGTGATCTGAAGTAGCTCGTTGATGTGCTGCGAGAGAGCCGAGAAGCCGCGCTTCACACTCATGCGACGCATGAGAAAGTCGACCGTACTGTGGTCGGCGTGCACGATGTCGTCATTACCAGCGCGTGGCAGACGATACTGATCGAGCGCGTTTTTCATAGCGCGTGCATGACGGTAGCGCAGCACGGGATCGCGTATGGAGGCTTCTTTAAGTACTTCCATAATCTTGTCGTCGAGGACCCTCCCCAGGGTGTCACCGTCGATCGCCGTTTCGTTCAGAATCGCTTCGATGATGGCGCCGGGCGAAGGCTGGTCGAAGCGGCGGTGACCGGTCAGCATCTCAAAAAAGATGCTGGCCAGCGTGAAGACGTCGGAATGAGAACCACAGGGAAGATGGGCGAAGGGCTCGGGCGACATGTAGCGCAAGGTGCCGGTTACTTCCTCATGAGGCTGAATGCCTTGCTTCAGTACCGATAGACCAAAATCCGTGACCTTGGGTACGCCGTCGCGCGATAACAAAATGTTCGACGGACTTAAATCGCGATGCACGATGTCGTTTTCATGCAGATAGGCGACCCCGGCCAGAATCTGACTCATCAATATCACCGCATCGGCAAACGGAATGGCGCCGCCGCGATCGATACGGGCACGCAGGGACTCGCCATCGATGTATTCGAACACCAGATAGCTCATGCGATGATAGATACCGATGTCGTGCAGCGTGACGATGTTGGGATGCTGTAGTCGACTGACAATGCGTGCTTCACCAGCCAGCACGCCTTCATTTTCGGTGGCGCTGGGTTTCAGCAGCTTGAGCGCGACTAGCCGATCGAGGTCGCTGTCCCGCGCAAGCAACACCACGCCTTCTCCGCCTTTGCCGAGCAGGCGTTCGATGCCATAGCGTCCGATGCGCTCAGGCAGCACTTGTTTCCTGGGTGTCCCCACAGGGTCTCCAACAACCTGTTTGTCAGGTCTGGAGCGGCCGGAGCGCGGAGTTTCTTTAATAGGAGACGAACAGTCAGTGAATCAGTGCAGGCGAGGCTTATTCTTGGTTTCGACGTGCGGGCCTGCTTCGTTCAGGCGTAGGCTGTGCGGCGCCACGCCAGCGTGATGCAGGACCATACGCCAGCCCTGGGCCAGGCGTCGGTAGACATTTGTTGCGAGCACCGGCGGGGCGACAAATGGGGTGCCGGGCACGCGAATGTTTTCTTCGAGGACGTGAATGCGCTGGGCCGCATCGCCGATCACGATGCGGCCCAGCAGGGTGAAGGCGCGCGGCGTGCTGTCGATAAAGATCTGTGCCCAGCTCTGGCGGATTTCAGCCAGCCCGGCCAAGCGTGGCCCGCCGGGGTGGATACACACGACGTCACCATCCGGTGCCCAGACCCGCATCATGTCGTCCAGCCGGCAGACGCTGAAGGCAGCGTAGAACGCGTCTTCAGCTTCCTCCGAGGTGTCGTACATGAGGAGTGTCGGTGGTCGATGAGTTTATGGCTTGGCGGCAGCGGGGGAAGTGCCGGCCGCAGGCGCGGCGGGTGCGGGATAGCCGGCCTGGTTGAGTGCGCTGTCGATGGCCGAACGGTTGTAGCCCGTCAATACCGTGCTACCTATCACCAGGGCTGGCACAGTCATATTGCCAGTCTTGGATTTCATCTCGTCCTGATTGGCGGAGTTTTCTTCAACGTTTTTCTCGTTGACCGGCACGCCGCGGTTGGTCAAACAGTTGCGGACTAGATCGCAGGCGTCACAATTGGGCACCGTGTAGAGGAAAATCGGATTGCTGGCCGCGATCTCCGCCGCTGTTTTGGTCTTGTTGGCGGACACACCGAGCAGTTTCTTGTCGCCAGACTTGGTGGTACCGGGCGGACACTTATCGCGGAAGGAACTGTGACCGTCTGCGTCGACGCACTCCACCACGGTGACCGCCGCCCAGGTCGGCACGACGACCAGCGAGAGCAGTAGAGCGCATCCGGACATGAAGTTTTTCATCTAACGTATCTCCCTCTAAGTAAAGAAATTTCGTCCGCAGCCCTAACTCGCCCGAGTATAGCAGCCGGGTTCGTCCGGCGGCTTCCTTAAGGGCTATCAAGTCGCCATGCCTACTCCTATAATACCGGCGCACAGCGATCGACGCCGCTTCCGGGTGGGTCTGCGTGGCCAGCTTCCCGGTAACTTAAAGTGTCGGCAACGGCCGCTATAGACTCCCCAGTCATGACCGTCGCCGCGATCGATGTACCAGAAGGGCGAAAGTGGCGGAATCGGTAGACGCGCTGGTTTTAGGTGCCAGTGGGGCAACCCGTGAGAGTTCGAGTCTCTCCTTTCGCACCAATTTTGCAACGTAGTGTTTAACGCTGCCGGCGCGCGCAGGCCTGCTCGCGGCATTGGCATGCTTATCGGCAATTTGCTTCAAATGCACACATCTGTAGAAAAATCGACCACGCTTGAGCGCCGTATGACCGTTGAGATCCCTGAAGACCGCATTGCCAATGAAGTGCAGTCGCGTCTCGACAAGTTATCTAAGAGCGCGCGTATTCCCGGCTTCCGTCAGGGCAAAGCCTCTGCCAAGGTCGTTCGTCAGCAGTTCGGCTCGCGAGTGCGTGACGAAGTGGTCGGCGAAATACTGCAGAGCAGTTTCGGCGAAGCC
>JAYWAC010000255.1:0-3826 GCA_043782755.1 Pseudomonadota bacterium
TCGTAACCTGCCACTGGTACGCGCGGTGAGGTCGACAGCGTGCCCACGTAATCTTCGACCTGTTGGGTGGAACTGAAGTCGGGCACCGGCGGCGCGGCAGCCGGCGGCGAGCCGACCGTGACGTCGAAATTTTTTATCCAGTTGCGATCGCGATGGGTGAAGTCGCTGACGATGCGGTAATGACCCGCACGCGGAAAACGATAGGGCAGGGTGAAGGTGGCAGTTTTAAGGGCGTCTGCCGTCAGCGCGCGGAAGTCCTCGTGATGGATGTGAGCGAAACTCGAGAAGTCGAGGTTGACGATGAAGTTGTGCACCACCCGTTCATGCAGCACCTGCAGATTTTCTACCGCAGCGCCGGTGGCGCTGTGGGTGAGTTGCCAGGTGAGCCGGGTTTCCTCGCCCGGCGCTGGATGCGGCGGGTCGAGTTGCAGGGTCATGCGGTAGGGACCGGCGGGTTGACCCTCGATGGTCGCGGTAGCGCCGCTCACGTTATCGGAGGGAGACTGCTCGCAAGCGCTCAGCACCAAGGCCAACAGGGTGCCCAGCGCGGCCAGCCCGCGACGGGCGCCGCTCACGCTGCTCATTTCGCCGGCGCGGAATCCGCCGTCTTGACGCTCTCGCTGGTCACGAATACCAAATGGCCCGCTGCTTCCTGGGCATCGACACGCGCCTGGATTTCCGGCGGTACCGCCGGGTTGCGCTCACCTGGAAACTTGCCGGGGTAGAGTTTGGGACGCAGGTAGAAATGATCCGGATCGCGGATCACGGCCTGCGACTTGATCGGCTCGACCAGCCATTTGCGCCGCATGAACTCCGGCGTGAAGATCATCTTCTCCTCTTCCGGCGTCCAGTGCCGCTGCACTTGACCGTCGTGCAGGCTGAAGCCTATCAGGTCGTGCTCGACGTTCCAGTACACCGTCGACAACGCCGAATAACCGAAATCGCCGCGCGCCTTGTTCTCATGCTCCGCGAATCGTACTTCGACCATCATGAGCTCGCCGCGTGCGTTGTATTTCTCCATGCGCAGCGGGTAGAAGAAATGCTTGTCCAGCCAGAAGATCAGCGTCTTCTCGCCATAACCCGGCAGCCAGTCTTCGCGCACCGTGGCCTTCAACACCAAGGTGTCGATGCCGCCATCGGCGCGATAATGGGGATAGTCGTCGCCCATCATCTTGATGCTGGCGGTCTGCCGTTCGACGAACTGACCGCCGATATTCTGGATGATGGTCGGGCGCGTATTGGGGAAACGGATGGTCTCGTAAAGCACATCGGTGCCGAGCAACTGCCACTCCAATTCCCACGGGTCGCGTCCGATCACATCGTCAAACGTCTGCGAGTTGTCGGGAAAACGCTGATCGCGCAACGGCTGCGGCTGACGCCGCACGCGGCGCAGTTGTTCGGAGTAGATGTAGTAATCCATCTTGGTCCGATGTTCCTTGTCGGTGCGATAGGGCAACCACAATTGCTGGGCGCCTTCCGATTCCGGCGGAAAGGTGTCGAACATCGTCCAGCGCGCATAGGGCTCGCCGGGTTTGGCGTCCTGAATATAGCCTTCCAGACCCGGACGCCCGGTCAGCGAGGTGTAACACACCGACACGCCCTGGTTGATATAGCCCGAACTCGTCACCACGCCGAACACATCGACGATCGCTTGTGGCCAGCGCCCGATGTGGACGAACTCTGCGGAACGGAAGCCCATTTCCTCGGCGGTATAGGGCGCCTTGAAGGGGTAGGGCTCGGCCGGAATATAGGGAATGGCGGCATCGCGCGGCGTCGAGGTGCTGGGATCGAACAGCGCCTTGTCCTCGGCCGACATCTGCTCGACCGTCTTCCATTGTTCGTCACGCTCGTCGGCGACCGCCGCCAAGGGTCGGGCCACGATCAAGGCCAGCAGCACTACCTGCGCCATGCGCCAAATGATGCGGCGTGGAATAAGAGTCGGTGCCGTCACGGTCAGCGCTTCAGAATTCATAGCTCAATTCCCAGCCGACGTTGTCCCAATGATTGTATTGACCGTAGGTATCGGTCGGTGACCCGCCGTCATAGCCGTTATAGATCAGCTGGGTTTTGACGAACTGCGAGACCTTGTAGATTAGGCGCAGTTTCGTCTTCACTCCTTGCCAGCCGCGATCGGGGCCGCTGATGACGGGAAAGACCGTCGCTTCCATGCTCAGACGATCACGCGTGAAGCCAAAAGGTCGCGAGAAAAATGCCACCGGTATCAGCGTCCATTCATCGCCGAAACCGCCACCAAAGCCCGGGCCGAGATTCTTGGTCCAGGCCAGGGTGCGGTAATAAGACGCCTGCAGGATGAAGGTCGAACGACCCGGCAGACCGAATTCCGTCGCTATCGCCGCGCGCACGGTATCGCGCTTGGTGGTGCCATCGGTCGTCGCCAGACCGGCGCGCACCAGCGCCTGTTTGCCGAAATCGACGAAGCGCACGCCGTTGACATAAAGGCCTTCCACGCGCAGCACCACCGGCAGAGTGCCGAGCAGCGGCACGCCCGTGAGGGCGAAGGCGTAATCGGCCGTCACGCCGGCGTGATGCAGCCGCTCGTGACGCGGCTCGAGAAGCAGCAAAGTCTGACCGCCGGACAATTCAGTGCCGACGATGTGGCTGACCGGGTTCTTGTCCCAGCCGTAGTAGTAGATGAGGCCGTAAGACAATGAGCCCTGCACGCGATCGAAACGCAGCCCATATTCGTGATCACTGAACTTGCCCGGCTGAGGACGACGCACCGGCAGCATGATGTCGCTGCTGGTCTGCGGCAGGGCTGGCGAATACCACGGCATGCCGGGCAGCGCCTGACGGTCCTGTTCGAAGTCGAAGATATAGAGGAACTGCAGCGAGTTCTGGCCGAAATGGTAGGTGGCGTTCGCCATCCATTGCGGCATGCGACGCCATTCGTAATCTTCGGTCTCGAGCTGCACCGCCTCGCGTCTGTCCATGCCGTTGATGACGTCGATGAACTGGCCATCCATCTTGCCCCAGGCGATCTGCTGCTTGCCGACCAGCAGATCGAAGGATGGCTTGCGATAACTCACATAGAACTCGCGCAGCAGTCGTTCGCTGGTGTTGTAAAGCTCGGTCTGGCGGTCGTAGCGGTCGGCGTAGAGGCCTTTCGAGCTCTGCCAGTCGTAGACGCCGTCGTACATCACGTGGGTCACGGCGTTGAGGTCGAGGCCGTCCTGGATGTGATAAGAGGTCTCGAGTTCGAGCAGGTTCTGCAATTGCAGGAAGCGGTAGTCCTGGTTCTGGAAACCGGTCTGGCCTTGCTCTTCGAGCAGGATGTCGGTCCATTGCCGGACGAAGCCTTTGAAACGCAGATTGGGCACCGCCCGTTCTAGCGGCGCACGCACGTATTTGCCTACCGGATCGAAGGTCGCCATGGCGCGATCAACTTCGGAAAACATGTCCGACACCACGTCGGCCTGGGCATTGCCCGCCGCGACTACGCAGAGCGCGACCAGCAGGGCGGGGCGCCGCCAGGATGCTGGCAAACTCATTTCCTTCCTCCCCAAGAAATTATTTCCAACACAGCGCACGCTGCCGAACACTTTGTTCGGCATGCCTAGTGCTCAATACGCGAAACCTGTGGGTGGAAACTTATTGTTATGCGAAAGGCAGATTAACTTGGTGAGGAAACCTGTCAATTCCCCTATGGCGGTAGCGGGGAGCAGGGGACGATCGCCTTAGGGTGACGCAACGATTTGCTCTGTGGGTCCGACTCTGAGATATCCCCACGTAATTTCCACAGAAGTGGTGGTCGAACAAAGAGATAGATGATCGACGACCATGCTGCTCTCTGATCTAATCGGTGGTT